>JAGVWJ010000051.1 GCA_018304385.1 Microcaldota archaeon | reverse complement strand
TCACGAATAACCTGTTCTTCAGATAATTGTGCCCCATTTCCATTTCTTGGACTTGCCTCTTTTGTTTTTGGTGTTTTTTCAGCAAGTGCGAGCGCTTCCAAAAGAATACGTTTTCTTTCTGATAAATTTTCTGGTGTTAATTCTTTTAACTTAGCCTCAGCTGCGCTTACATCAGTTCCACTTTCTCTAGCTATTTTTATTTCTGATCTAACAAATTCATAGAACAATCCTTGGGCGAATTTTGCTTTTACTATTGCGTCTTCGTATCTTTTACTAGTTATGAGCTTCTCTACTGAATCTACATGCATACTGAAACGTTGGAATTCTGAACTAGTATATTTGCCTTTAAGCACTTCAATTTCTTATTCGAGGAGACAAATATGGCAGTAATTCTGCGTTTGAGAAATTTCGTGGTGCTGTAAGTTCAGCTAAGAAAAACATTGATAGGAAAAAGCCTGATCAGGCATTAATGGATGTTAGATATGCAAAAACACTGTTATACGATTTTGTATTATTAGTAATAAAAGAAGCAGAAGCAAAAGACCTTGTTGTTGCTGATGCATTTAATCGGTTACAAGAATCTAAAACTACAAAAAATGACAGAATCTCCATTATGTTAAATGCATTAGCCTTGGCAGAAAATGCAAAATCAGAAACATTTGAAGAGAAACTTGGAAGATGGCGTAAAGAGATTGATGGCGAGTATGGTCAGTTACTAGCAGCTATGCGTAATCATGGTATTTCGGGAGAGAGAATACAAGAACTAGAATCTTTATATGATCAATTTTCTACCGCAGCAGATGAGAAAAGACTTACAACAAAACAAAAATACGATCCTTTAAAAGAATCTATCGCGAAGTGGAAGGCGTTTATCGCAGAAGAAGTTGCTAGAACACCAGTTGAGGAAGAAATAAGAGAGCCACAGATAACTAGAAATGTTTCTGATGCAAGATACGGTGTAGAATACAGTTTGCTGAATGTAACACCACCTCCTCTCGCACGACTGAGACAACAAAGTACAGCAATGCAGCATAGAGTACATGCATTTGCACGCTTCTTTGGAGATGATCGCATCGCATTTTTAGGAAGTGTTTTCGGAAGCGCTAATACAACAACAATTAGCTTTGCAGCAGATCCCGAGCTTCAAGTTGAAGGAGAAACTTCACATAATTCTTTTGGTGGCAGTGTAGGGATTTTATTAAATGCTTTAGGTGGCGATATCATAGCACGCGGTCTCGTTGGTGTTTCTCAAACTAAGGTTGGTTTAAATATAAGAAATAGAAGCTCTACTGTCAATGGTAATGGTCAATTTGTTGGGGGAGAACTTTTATACGAGCATGATGCAATATCGTTAGCAGGTAATGTGTCTAATGACCCATTCTTTCCCGCATCAGCATCAATGACTGCGCGCTTACCATATAGTTTGGTTAAAGGAGATACATTAGATTTAGGTGTTGATTTCCTAAGATTTCATTTGTTAGGTGCAGTGCCATCTGGTCAAGATTCGATATATGATGGAGAAGTTGTTGATATGCACACTGTTGGCCTAGCGCGCATTCCGTTACTCGATTTACGTTATCTTGTTGTATCTGCTTTAGCAGGAGCTTATCATGAGCGTCTTTCAGGTGTTGATAGGGTAGACGCAGTTGGTGGCGTATCAGTTAGGAATAGATGGGGCGAAGCTCGCGGAATGGTAACACAAGACGGTACTCCGATGCTCTTGGCATACATGGATGTTCCAATTGATGCTATTGGTTTGCAGGTTGGTTCACAATATCGTTCCTTAAGCGCCAAGCTTCAACAAGCTGCGGTTAGCGCTTTTAGATACTAGTTTTTAATCTTTTATTTTTATAGAATAGCATGCGTTTTTTACTATCTCTACTATTTTTCTCGTTTTTTATTAGCTTAGCATTTGCAGATCTTTATAAATATGGTCCGCTAGTTTCGAGTTTTGAAGACCCTTTTGTTTTTAAAATAGAAGATAAACCTATAATTATAGGAGATATCAGCGTGCAGGGTTTTTATGATAATGCAGCGTGCGATGTTGAAGAAGGCACCTCAACCGTAATGATTTCTTACCCTACTTCTGATGACACGTATCTATCTGTTAATATGAACATGGATGATACAATAACATTTAAGGTTAAAGAAAATGAAACCAAAACAGATGTTGAGATAACCATTGAAGTGAATCGCATAAACGCATCGCTTCTTCCTTTTTGTAGAGAAGAGTGTACTTGTACTAACCCAACTAATAAAACAGTAAAGTTCGAAGTAACAATAAATGCAGCTTCTTCTTGTGATGATCCAGATGGTAAAGACGCAAATAATCCTACAACAGTTGTTACAAAGTCAATCACTTCAAATAAGATTGAAAATAATATTGATTTAATATCTGGTGAAGCTGTATCTTATGATGATAGTTGTTCTGGTGGCAGTGTAGTGAATGAGCGAACGTGCCCAAAACCAATAAAACCAGAGTCAATTCCTTGTGTTGGAGGAAAGATATGTAGCAATGGCGCATGCAGACTCCCAAATACTGTTTGCGAAGATAGTGACAATGGTGCTGATTCAAAGGTTAAAGGTACTGTTAAGGAAGGAGATCGTATTTTGACCGATCATTGCTTGGATCAGGATATTGTGAGCGAGTTTTATTGTGAAGGTAATTTTGCAAAAGAAAAAGGCATTAATTGTCCTGCTAATTTTGTATGCGAAGATGGTGCATGCATAGAGAAATTGCAGCCAACTAAATTTTGTGATGATTCTGATTTTGGAGAAAATCCAAATAAGATAGGAACTGTTACATGGGGCATAAAAGGAGAAGCAGAGATATTATCAAGTAATGAAACAGATAAATGCCTTGGAGAATCTGATTTACTGGAATTTTATTGCAAAGGTGATGAAGGAAAAAATTCTACATTTTCTTGTGCTTATGGAGAAATATGCGAAGATGGGCAGTGTATAAAAAAATTAGAACCAGAGCCACAGCCAACGCCTTCAGAGCCCCCACCTATAGAAAACCAGCAGGAATTAGCTGCAACAGCAATTGAAAAAGCAAGAACTGCTATTGCGAATGCTGCGAAAGATAACAAAGATGTTGATGCTGCAAAGATAAAGCTTGAAGATGCTGATGTTGCTTATAAAAAATCAGATTATGAAAATTCACTGAACCTTGCAGAAGAGGCAGAAGCACTAGCAATAAATGCAAAACCAAGGCAAGCACAGCAAGATGGCAGCATATACTTAGTTTTCTCTTTGGTTGTTTTTGTTATTATAATTTTAGTTATTAATTATTTCTTTAAGAAACAGAAACCTAGTAGGTAAATTATATGTCCTGGTTTGTCATTTTTATTAGAAAGATGGTTCTATGTTTATATTCGTAGATGAATCAGGTGTAACCAACCTAAAAAGTAAGCAAAAATATTTAGTAGTTGCCTTTGCCTTAATGAATAATAGGGCTTTTGCAGATGAGCTGATTTTTGAGATAAAAGACAAGTGTAATAAAAAAGGAAAACCGATCAATAATCGCGAAGTCAAATACCATGATCTGGAACCGCTACAAAAAGAGGTGGCAGTTCAAACAGTAAATTCACGATATAGAAATTTTTATATTTGTTTTGTTGATCTGGAGAAATCCCATAAAACAATGGTTACTGGAGAATATGAATTACAAATACAAAAACAGATGGTACATAGTTTACTTGTTAATATGAGTATAAAGTCCTTCCTTTACTACCGTAAAGGGGAGATAAAAATAATTATGGATAAGAAACTTTCCGAAGAATTCCAAAAGTCGTTAAAACATGAGCTTCAAACCCATTTGGGAACTAAAAAAGGAGTTTCGATAGAAACGGCTAATTCAAAAAAAGAACGAGGCATACAAGTGGCAGACATAATTGCAGGAGCATTTCGAGCTAAACTTATGAAAAAATCCGATTTATTCGAGGTTGATTTCACAAGCGTTTTTCAGATAACTATTCCAGATACCGGTGTATTTAAAACAGAGAAGTTAAAAGAAGATTAAAGTGTAGTGCTACTCCGCCTATTTCGTCCAACGCACCAGGCATTGTGCAAACCTACTCGCGGGATTAACGCACTACGTATATTATTCTAACCTTTCCTTTTTATAAACATTTCGTTTTGTGGTTTTTGAGTAAATTTTGAGCGTAAGGACCTAACATGCTTGTGGGGGTTTCCCTCATTTAAGAATCTTCCCAGTTCGTATATACCATAAGTAAAAGTCTAATTCACCCTGTTTTAATTTGGTTGCTTTACACAGTTTTTCTAGTTTTTTCTCATATTCCAGATATTTTTTCCTGGTTAGTGTTTTTGGTAAATCCTTTATCATGTTATTTTCGTACATAGTTCTAATTACATGCCTATCCAATATTGCAACTTCCTTAAATCCAATATTTCGCAAGAAATGTGATGCTTCTTTATATCCAAATCCAAGAATATTTTTTACTAACCATTCTCTTGCTTCTTGCCCATTTTCAAATCCGCTGATTATTTTTTTTATTTTAATCCACTTTTTTGCACTATGGATATAATGAGCACGCTTGTTGTAAAATCTATATCCAAGTTTTCTCAACTCCTTACTAATTTGCTTTCTGTCTAGTTTGTGAATTTTTCCATGCAACGCTTTTTGCACTTTTATTCCCATATCAGCGCTTGAATTCGCAGTAGTGATACAAAAACAAAGCTCTGAGAATGTTTTTTTGTTATCTTCAAAATTTTGTTCTAGTTCTTGCATGCGCTGCCTTACAAGTTTGCCTATGGAATTATTTTTAAGTTCATTTATTTGTTCTATTAACTGTTCCATCCTATCCTCTCTAATTGCCCACTGCTCACTGCCCAAGGCCATATTATTCTACCTTAAGAAAATTCTCTAATATTTTTTCCCCGTTTTCTGTATGCCAAACCTCTGGATGAAACTGCACGCTGAATATTGGCAGTGTTTTATGTTTCATTGCTTCAATTTTGCAGATATTACTATGTGCTAATGCAACAAAGTCCTTTGGCAATGCGTTTACTTCATCATAATGAGACGCCCATGCATTAAACTCCTTTGGCAAGCCTGCAAATAGTACATCTGCTTCATCAACATAAATTTTTGTTAATCCGTATTCTGCGCTTGTACCTTTTTCTACCCTGCCACCAAGTAAATGCGCTATAAGCTGGTGGCCAAAGCAAATGCCCAGGATTGGTTGCTTTGAGCCTTCAGCCTTGAGCCTTGGGCCCATTGCTGACTGCTGATGACCGAAGGCAATTTTTCTAATTATTTCCTCCCCTAATCCATTATTGCTAGCATAAACACTACTTGGCCCACCACTTAGAATTATCTT
>JAGVWJ010000013.1 GCA_018304385.1 Microcaldota archaeon | reverse complement strand
AGTTTTTGCCTAGCTTCCTCTGAAATCTTCATAAATTTAATACTGCACTAATTTTTAAAAGCACTCGCATAAATTTTCTCATGCAGTCTTTAAGTAAAAATACAAAAATTTTCAGTCTCGCCAGTTTTTTCGTAGATATAAGCAGCGAGATGATTATTTGGATATTACCATTCTTTCTTAGCACAGTTCTAGCTGCACCTATTTTTGTTATTGGATTGATAGATGCACTAAGGGAATCTGTTGGCAAGCTTGTTGGTATATTTGCTGGCGTTTATGCAGATAAAACAGGCAAGAGAAAAAAACTAATAATATTTGGATATTCTTTATCTGCGGCAATTAAAGCATTCTTAATTATTGCAACAAGTTGGATGCATGTTTTAGTAGTAATATTCTTTGAGCGCTTTGGCAAGGGCATACGCGATGCGCCACGCGATGCAATGATAGTGATTTCTGAGAAAAAAGAAAACCTCGGTAAAGCATTTGGATTTAGAAGGATGTTTGATACTTTTGGCGCTATAATTGGACCACTCATTGCCATGATAATCCTTGCATTTATGCTTAATATAAATGTAGAAAACACATATAGGTTTATCTTTACTGTTGCGTTAATTCCTGCAGTACTCGCAGTCTTAATTTTATTTTTTATAAAAGAAGAAAGCGCAAAAATGCAGGATGAGAAGAAAATAATAATGAGTGTTCTGAATGCAAAAAACTATAAAAATTTTATATTTGTATCATTAATATTCGCAATTGGAGAGTTTACTATTGCATTATTTTTATTGCGTGCTGGAGAATTTGTAAATATTTTGTATATTCCTTTGCTCGGCATGATCTTTAATATATTTTACGCAATGTTTTCTGTTCCGGCAGGCCATTTAACAGATAGAATTGGTGCTAAAAAATCGCTTATTATTTCCTGGATAATCTTCATGCTAGCTGCTATTGGCTTTGCATTCTTCGCAAGTTTCCAATCAGTATTTATTTTATTCGCAGTACTAGGACTGTTCACTGCTATGTACAAGGTAGCGCCTTCTGTTTATCTAAGCAAAGTAATTCCAAAGGAGCAGTATGCGAGCGCTACTGGTTTATATCAAGGAATAATTAGCTTGGCTGTCTTACCAGCGAATCTCATTGCAAGTTTATTATGGAGCTATGGACCAACTACTGTTTTCGCATTTCCAATTGCAACAACAGTAATCGCAATTATTGCGCTTAATTTTTTGGTGAAAGAATAAGTGCCAGGGGCTCCGCCCCTAGCGCAACCCCCTAATTAACCTTTGGTGATAAAGTAAGTTCCAAATAGGGAATCTCTGGCAATCCAATTACATTATCCTTTGGAACAAACTTTGTAACTAATACTGTATAATTACCAACTGGCACCTCTTGATTAACTAATGCATGAAAACCAAGTGCTGGACTATTTCCTAGGCAAAATGATATCTTGGTTGTTGTGGCTACGCGATGAGCGTAATCGCAGAACGTATATACGTTTCCATCTATGACTATTGATTCACCTAGATTCAGCTTGTAGCTTTGAGCATTGGGCAGTGAGCCTTGAACGGATGTGTTCTCGGTTTTATTTTCTATTACTGGTGGAGGAGGTATTTCAACAGGTGTTTTATTTTCTATCTTTGGTTCACTTTTTTTCCATAAGTCTAGCGATCTATTTTTTACATTCGTAACGTCTTGTTTTTTCTCCTCTTGCGTTTGCTGCAGCAATGAGCAACCGAAAAGGAAGGTTAAGAGAACTGTAAATAATATGAGGCGCATTTTATCAACTTTGTTTTAAACATATCTCAACCCATTTTCCGGCAAAAAGATATGATGGATTAACCTGCTTTATATAGATTAGCTCTTTACCAGCGTAGATTGTTTCATTTATAATCATATATTGATCCCTATATTTTGGGTAAAATTTTATTTCTTTTGATAAACCAGTTGGATCGATAAGCTTTAATGTTGTTGGATTATTGTGCTGTATATCTTTTTTGTGGTTCCATTCAGATGTATGCTTTAAATAAATAGAATAACCATTATCTAGAGTTAGGTTCTCCCCAAGACTAAAATAATCACAGTTATCAAACCCTTCAATTTCGTCTTGCTTGAACTTAATTGGTTGAAAAAGTTTTTCAAATGCCGCACTATTGCGTGGCACATATAATGATTTTAATGCTGGATTAGAAGAGTTTTCATTTTCCCAGGTTAATACAATGTTTTCATCTGTTAAATTAATAATTTCTGAAAGGGAAGACACGCCTACCCAATCTGCGCAGAATGTATAATCAAATCCAAAATACCAAACATGTAAGTAAGCGCTGCCTATTTCTTTAGTTTGCGCAGGACCCAACTCTACTCTAGTAGAGCTATCCAAGCTATAAAAAACAGCGATAGCATTAGGTTCATGTCTATTATAAAACTCGTCTACTGCAAATGTTTTATTTCCTACCTTAATTGTATTATCATGTTCTACAGCGCAACTATATCTATTTAGAAATGCAAAGCTTTCTTCTTTAGCAAGTACCACGTTGTTCTTCTCTAACTTTGTAATTAATAAGTCTTTACCGTTAATACCTAGAGTTACATGATGACGTTCTGTTAGATATTCTTCTCTAGAACAATTTTTATCGGTACATATTGGCATAACTGGATCAAACTCTAAGAAGAGGCCAGATTCGTTAACTAATTCCTTCTTATTGTAAGTTTTTCCAGCATATTCATCTTGAATTATATCATTTGCAGGGCCTTTCGTCTCTTCCTTCTTTATATCTTTTACTGGCTTAACCCCAGTTATCTTAATTCTAGGTTCTTTGTCTAATTCAAAACTTAGAACCAATGTATTGTCATTCCTAAATAGATTAATTTGTTCATTATCTTTTAAATTATAGAAATATCCGTCCATGTAAATTATGACTCGTTTTAAGCAACCACTATAATAATCTAATTTTATCTTCCATTTGTCGTCTCCTCTAAAGCTCGAACCATTTTTTAAATTGGCTAGCGAATATGTTTTTCCTAGAATATTGGCTTCTTCTACGTCACAACTTAGCTCATTGGAATAAATCACATTAAATAAAACACCACTATTATTTTTTATCATCGGTGTCAGCCAAATGGCCTCGCCATCATCTAAAAATGATATGTGGCTTTTATCTAATTTAAGAAATGCTTCACTATGCAGACCTACGTTTACGAACTGTTTTTCATATTTCTTTAATGGAAATTGCAGGTTACTAGCCTTTATCTCGATTTTTGCAATGTTTTCATCACCGCTTACTGTTATTAGATTTTCAACACTTAGATTATTTGCTTGAATTGTTTGGTTTAATGCCATCTGATTTTCTATTAACGATTTCTCTGCTGTTTTGGTACATCCGAACAGCGCGAGTATAATAAAACTTATTAAAATCAATTTTTTCATACAGCTCACCAAAGATATCTTAATTTCGCTTATTTATAAGCATTTTTTAGAAAAACGTTTTCGACGCTGAAATAAAATATGTTTATAAATAAAAAAAGCGATAAATGACTATGCGTTTAGTGGTATTTTTAGCTCTTTTTATGCTTTTTGTCAGCTTAGGCTATACTGCTTTTGTTTATGGTGACATCTACAAAGCACATAGTCTGGAAAAACTCAATAATACAGTTGTAAAAATAGACGGTAGATTTTCATATCAATTGGTAATAACAAAATCTAATTATTCTATAGACTTACCTGAAGGAGATTACACTATTTCTGCTGAACATCAGGATAACAATGATATTACTTTTTCAGCAAAAGAAGAAGTCAGAATTGGAGAGGGCGATCAAAGGATTGACCTAGCCCTTTCGCCAAAAGGCAATACCTTTGATTATGTTTTTGCAGCTGGTTTGGTAATTATAGGGCTGTTTTTATTATATAATATAGTTATGGCAAAAAAAGGTATATCTCAAAAAGAACTCACTCCAGCTAAAAAGCAAGAATTAGATGAAGATGCTAAGAAGGTATTACAAACACTTGAAAGCCTTGAAGGCCGCACAACACAAAAAGAACTTAAAGATACATTGAATTTTTCAGATGCTAAATTAAGTTTAATTTTAAGCGAGCTTGAGCAAATGGGAAAAATAAAGAAATTCAAACGAGGGAGAGGGAATATAATAAGAAAATTATAAAACCCTGCTACCTTCCTTGCTCCCAACAATTATCCTATCAAATTTCGTAAATATTCCATTCTCAACTACGCCCGGAATGGTATTTAACTCAACTTCCATTTTTTTCGGATCGCTCACGAGCATTTCTGCATCTAGTAAGAAATTACCATTATCTGTTATTATTGGTCCGAGCTTAACATCTGCAGAGCGATAATCGACTTTTTTTGTATATCTGTGCAATGCTTGGATAACATTTTGATGTGCAAATGGCACTGTTTCTACTACGACTTTACCTTGCAATTGTTGCTTGATCTTTGTTTCATCAGCAATCACAATAAATCTCTTGGCAGCGTACGCAATAACCTTCTCACGAAGCAGTGCTCCGCCTCCGCCTTTTAGCAATGCTGTTTTTGTTGCAACATCTGCACCATCTACTGCTATATCTATTCTTTTAACTTCATCTGGTTCTGCAATTCTTATTCCTAGCTTATGAGCGAAAATTCTCGTATCAAAAGAGGTAGGTACACCAACAATATGGAGATTTTCCTTTTTTATGCGCTCTGCAAGCAGCTCAATAAATTCTTTGGCAGTGCTTCCGCTTCCTAAGCCAACAACCATTCCACTTTTTATAAATTCGAGCGCAGCTCGAGCTGCATTTATTTTTTCTAGCTTGTAAGACATGATAACAATTGGAAAAAATGATTTTATAAATAAACGCTATACAATAATAAACAGGTTTATAAACACTCTTCTACTATTATAGTAACATGAGAAAACTGGCAATAGGCGTCGAATCTTGGGCAGTGAGACACGCCTTACGCGCGAGTGATATATTCGGAAAATATAAACCAGAACCTAAGCGAGAAATAAGACAAGTAGATGTTCAAGGAACTGAACTAGAACGCTTACGAGCAAGAAGAGAAATGCTAAGAAGCATGACACCAGAACGAGCATTACAAACAATAGAATTTCATACAGAGTTAACGTTTTTTGAAATACTAGCCTTAGCAAGAAAAGAAGGGAAACTAATCGTTCCGAATGATATTCATGATAAGATTTTAACAGAAAACATAGGCCATACACTACCTGACAGAATGTACCCGAATGTTGGAGTATGGACAGGAACTCTAATTATTTATGAAAAACCAGGTAAGCCGTTTGAAGAAAAAGTTGTTTTTAAATTTATAGACGAGGATGGCAGATACGCTACTATTTCTTTATTTGTTCCAAAAAGATTTAGAGGAAAGAAAAACTGTGCGTTAGTAGTTAATCACCCTGATTTTGAGTTAATAAATCTAGGAAACAATAATTATGAAATAAGGGCTCAAGAAGAAGATATTTATATAATCGAAAGGTTTCCAAAAACAAATGGTTATTATAGAAAAGATCCGATTCATTGCATCCCAAGCGGTATGAAAATAGCAGATAAAAGAATTATTGATTTCATCCGTAAATTGCGTATTCTTCCATACGGAATGCCATTTTTATTAGAAGCTAGTATATTAAGATACTTTAAAACAATAAGAATAGCTGCAAGAGAGAGCGATCTTCGCATACTTGGTCTTGAGTGTAATCATTTAAAAGAAGGCACCAATATTGGTCCTATAATTCGCGGCGCTGATGCTTTATCAGGTTCCTACCTAGTTAGCGCACTCACTAGAGCTAATTTAGGTATGAATATATTCTGGGTAACCAGCCCCAAATTAGGCGTGGCGTTATTCTAACTAGAATCATTTACAAAAAATGTTATTTTTTTACTTGGTTAAAACTTACATTACCGCCTTTTTGCTCTAATACTTCTAAGACATTACCTTTTTCGTCTGCTAAAGAGAATTCTACAAAATCAGAACCTAAGCGCATTGTAAGTACACGTGGCTTACCATTTATAAAAAATTTAGCGCTGTAAATACGGCTTTTGTTATCATACGCATATTGGGTCTTGGAGTTTTTTAGGATTTTTAGAATTTTTTCTTTGTCCATTTATGCACCTACTTCCCAAAAATGCGATTAAACTCAGAATTCGCTGGTACTGCTCTGTCAAAACCTACGAGCAATCCTGCTACCCTTTCGTGCGCTTGCCCTATTAAGTTATCAACTTTTGCGTATACTTTTCCAGCTAGTAAATCCTCTTCTTTCTTATAAGCCAATGCCATAATTATATTTCAAAGCGATCTATTTTTAAGCGCTTACTTTGACTTCGCCAAATCAAAAAGCACCTGGTGTGCTTTTACAGCATTCTCTTCATCAACAAAAAGTAATAGTTCTGGTACACAACTCATAACTTCATATAAATTAATTTCATTCCTTGTCAATTCGTTAGCAATAATTGAAAGCACACCTGGAGTCTCTAGTGTCTTTGGATTCAGGTGGAGATTTATCTCAGCAAGATGCTTTCGTGTTTCTAATACTAAACGAGAAGGAAATATAGTAATAATCTTATCTAGATTTTTCTTGTCAACCATTAGGTGGATAGATTCTTCTGCTTCTACAACCCTACAAATCTCACTTTTTTCATATCGTATAATTTTAAAAACAGCAGAGAGCAGTTCGTGCGTTTCTTTACTTTTGCTAAGAGCAATACTAGCAACGTGGCTACGAATTGTAATAGCTGAACCTTCAACTATTTTAATCGCCTTTTCGTATTGCTTCCTTGATTTTTGGCCTTTCGGATATCTGCGAATTGCGGATAATATCGCATCTTCACTGCCTTCTATTCCACTATCTCTGCAAAATCGTGCAAGGGCACGCATATTGATCAGACCACGTTCCAAATCTAATTTTATTGATGGGTCTCGCTCAATCAATTGCCAAACCTCATTTCGTATATTAGTCATAATTGGCTTTTTTGGATCAAAATATATTTAAATGAATCACTTATGTCACAAAATTTAAGGCATTACATGATCCTGATTTAGCTGGTGATAAAATGCAGAAACTTGAAAGATCAGATAACAACAAAGCAACAGTAATAGATTTTAACCATTTTAAGAATCTGTTATCTGGTCAAGCTTTCATAGAACGATGTATAAAAAAACATGGCAGTGCTAATGATTTTTCACCTTCCTATGAATCTTTTGTTGAAGCTGTTGGCAACTGGAGAGCGGTCTTTGAGCGATTAAAAGAAGAAAAAATGGATATCGTAGAAGATCCAAATGTAAAGGAGATAGTATCCATAATAACTGACAAAACACAGCCAATACACAAAAGAATAGAAGCAATACGCCAGTTTTTCAAACTAGAACCACGGGAAAAATATCGTTGGCGACCACCAGAACCATTTATTCCTTTTCCTCCAATCGCTTCATACATGATCAATGTATTCTCAAAAATAGCATTTGACGAAAACGAAGACGTGCAACTAAGAGAAAAAGCGATCGGAGCAATGTGTAAGATAAATTATCGCTGGTGCGCTAGCATAGAATTATAATAATTAAAGGAGTAAAAATTTTATGAAAGAATCAGCGCTTTACTTAGAAGACAGTTACATAAAAGAATGCGATGCGCAAGTAGTTAGTGTAAATGATGGAAAAGTTGTATTGGATAAAACTTGTTTTTATCCGCGTGGTGGTGGGCTGCCGAGCGATACAGGAAAAATAATTGTTACGGGTAGTGAGTTCGGGGTTGTGGGTGTTGTGAAATCCGAGGGTCAGATAGTACACGAACTAAATCAAAAGGGGGTTGCGCTAGGGGCGGAGCCCCTGGCACTGAAAACTGGTGACCACGTCAAATGTATTATAGATTGGGAGCGCAGATATAAGCTAATGCGCATGCATACTGCAGCGCATGCACTCGTAGGTATAATGAACAAAGAGGCAAGCGTACTTATAACTGGCAATCAAATTGATACCGATCAGAGCAGAATAGATTTTAACTTGGAAAATCCAACACGCGAACTAATTGAAGAATATGTAAGAAAAACTAATGAAGCACTCAAGACAAACGTAGAAATTAAAATCTACTTTCTTCCAAGAGAAGAAGCACTTAAGATTCCAGGTGTAGTCAAGCTTGCTGGCGCGTTGCCACCAGAAATAAAAGAACTTCGCATACTGGAAATTCCAGGGATAGATATTCAGGCAGATGGTGGACCGCATGTTAAGAATACTAACGAGGTTGGCAAAATAGAACTAATAAAATTAGAAAACAAAGGAAAAAATAATAGAAGAATTTATTTTAAATTAAAATAATAGGTCACACAACTCTTAACGAAACATTCTTTCTAACTGAACCCAATACCTTGCTATAATCAAGATAATGTGCATAAACAGTAACTTGTATTGGATAGTTTCCTTCCTTTGATTGGTTATTGCCCCATATTGATAACACTATCTCAGTTGTATCATTAGCCTGAAGCTTACCGAGTTTTTTCTCAATGTTTTTATTAATGCATGTTGGATCAAAACCAATAAGATGATTTCTTGGTAATGCAGCATCGATAGAAACCAACTGCTCATCACCGCTAATATTAGTTATGCGCACAACTAGATTAACCTTATTATCTTTCATTGCACCTAGTCTAAGTGGTGAAAACCCCAAACTCACTTTAAAAGGTGTACCACTTGGCTCAGAAGGTTTTTCTTCTTCGCCCTTCATCAAACTTTCAAGAAATCCCATCAAAATCACCTTCTGCTTTTACAAAAGCGATTAATAATTATTACATATTAAATTAAAAATATACTACCATCAAAAGATTAACACTGCTGCGGCAACAACACTTGTCCATTTACCATTTTTATCTGCTTCACATGTTTGCGTTACATTAATTGTTCGAACGACTTTACCGCTCATTTTAAAGTATTTCTCCCTTTCATCCCAGGCAGTTTCTGGATCAAACTGAACGCCTAATGTTGACGCAAGCATACTAGCTGCTAGGTCTTCTGATTTATCCGCTGCCTTTCTTTCAGTTAGGCCAAATTCATGCAGCTCGCTTAAATAACCGTACATTTTTTTATCAGCAGGAATTGCACATCCTATGGAAGCTGCTAACAAACGATTTGGTTCATTTGACGCAATGCGTGCCATTACAACAAAAACTATTTGACCTGGTTTTAAATGTTTTAAGCCCTCTTCTTTTGAAACTATTTTAACGTCAGGAGGGAAAATACTAGATACATGAACCAAATTATATGGTTCTATATCTGCATCGCGTAAAGCAAGTTCAAATGACATCAATTGGTCCTTACTTTTCCCTACTCCTTTAGTAAAAAATATTTTTTTTGGTACAAAATCCATTAATATCAAAATTAACATAAAGAAAAGGTTTTTTAATATTTTGTTAATATTGTTTATTACAATATATTAGAGTAGGTGATCTCATGACTAATAAAGGTATTACTATTATCGGAATATTTTTAGTTGCTATATTCCTGATATTCGTGTTTTCAAAAACATCGACAACGAAACCTGTGGTAGAAGCGAATGCAACTGCTAATGTAAATTCAGAGGCAAAAGATCTTTACCTATCCGCGCTACTAACGGGTAAAGGAAAGGATAGTTATAGCTACTTATACGGGGAAGATAGAAACGGGTATACTGTAAGAGTAACACTGCTAAAAAACAAAGAAAACAGCAAGATAGTTGAGGAAATTCCTTTAAGTAGAAGAACTGCTTATTTTACCAACAATGCAACTGTTTTATGTATTAAAATAAGGGAATCAGATGACGTCTGCGCGTATGCAGAAAATGACACATATGTTCAAGATTATACGAATAGACTAAAGGGTTTACTATTTGATGATAAAAAGATGCTAGAGAGTGTTGAGGATTCGAGCTTCTTGGTTGAAAGAGGATTTTTAACATTCAAGGGTATAGAAGAGGCAGATAATCCACTAGGAAAATGCACTAAGATTAATTTTAACATCGATTATTCTAAGCTAACAATAGAAGAGGCTAATAAATTTGGGATAGGTGCTGGCTCTCCAATCTTCTTCTCTGGATATTACTGCGTAGACAAAAACAAAAAAGAACCATATGAAAAATATTTCAATTATACATTTAGAGGGCTACCTGTTTATACGCACTTTAAGTTAATTTCATCTGATTTTGAAACTGAACCAGAGATTAACCTGCCATCAAATATATCTACTAGATTGGCATCTACACTTATAGTAGAGGAGGAGGAACAAGTCTCTGAATTTTTAAGATGCTATAAAAAGATTGATGTGAAAGAAAGAGAATCGTGCATATACACGCATGCAATATACAATAAGGAAGTAGATGCATGTAAATATGCTGGATCAAAAACTGATCTGTGTTTCTTGAATGTAGCTGTTGTAAAGAAGGATGCAGATATATGCCCCAGGATAACATCTGCAGATTATAAAGATGATTGCTACATAGAAGTTGCAGGATTAACAAAAAATCAAACACTCTGCAGCGCTATAGCAAATCAGGAGAAGATAGATAAATGTAATGAGGTTGCTACATCAACTGGCGAGGTTAAAACACCAACAACAAGATATGTTGATAGTGATGTAATAGGGATAGCTAATTACAATGAAACAAAGGAAAGGGAAGAAAAAGAAAAACTCGTTGATAAGTTGATTTACGAAGAAGAATAAGCGCTTTTTATCTTTTCTTCTTTTATCAACATTTCATATACTGTCAATAACTCATCTGTATTTTTCTTTATGTCAAATCTCCTAGCAGAAACATTTGCATTTGGCCCCATAATCTTTTTATTTTTAATTATCTTAACTATTTTTTCTACTAGGTCAAAATTATTTGAATATATAAAACCGTTTTTACCATCTTCTATATATTCTGCTACTGCAGAATTTTCTTTAACTATTGCTGGAACACCTGCTGCCAAAGACTCAGTAACAGCTAAACCTTGTGTATCAAACTTAGAGGGGAAAACAAATGCATCTGCCATTGAATAAACCTTGATTAAAACATCATCATCAAGATAACCAGTAAATAAAAAATATTGATCAAGCCCTTTGTTCTTTACTAACTGCTTATAGTGCTCTGAAGCAGGACCTTTACCAATAATTAATATTTTTATTTTTGGCACGGTGTTTAGCAACGTAGGTGCACATTCAATAATTTCTTCAAGATTTTTCTCAAGTGCGATTCTTCCTACAAATATAATTACGCGCTCATTGTTTTTTATTTTAAATGCCTTTCTTATACTAGTACTTTCACTATTAAAAACCGCGTTATACCTAGAAAAATCGATGCCAGATGGATGCACTATTGCATTTTTTAAACCACGCTCTTCGAGCAATCTCTTTGCAAAATTGCTAGGTGCTATAACCTTTTTATAATGAGAGTAATACCAGGTAAGATACTTCCAAGCAATACTATGAACAATACCTTGCAACTGCTGATTGCTAGTAATGTAATGGGAAGCATTAGGCACTATAGTATGAAATGTCGCTATTGCCGGTATGCCTAGCTTTTGTGAAGAGCGGATAGCTGCAAGTCCGGTAGTTGCAATACCATGTGAATGTATTACATCAATAGCATGCTCTCTTATCAGCTTTACTGGAGCTAGGAAATTGAAAAGCGCTATCCTATAGTCTGGATAAGGTTTGAATGCTGTTGAGGTAAAATAATAAACATAAGGGTCTTTGTTAATCTCCTTCTGTTGCTTGGTTCCTGGAGAAAAAACATACACTTTATGGCCTCTGGCTTCTAGCTCCTTCTTATAATTGCATATAGACGTAACAACGCCATCAACATTAGGCAGATAACTATCAGTAAAGAAGGCAATCTTCATAGACTTTTTATACGGATTTAGCATTAAAAATGCTTGCCTGTATATAAATACGACTATTGCCGAATAAAAACAACCGAAAGGTTTAAATACTAGAAATTCGTAAATAATGTGTAAACAAGGTGATAATTTGGCTCCTAAAAGAAAACATAAGATTACTGTTAAAAATAAGAAGATTAAGAAGAAAATAAATAAATCAAAACCTAAAAAATTAAAGGCATTTAGCAAGAAGCAAAAGCCTAAGCTACCTCTTAAGAATACAAAAATGAAGGTGCAGAAAAAAGAAGAGGTTGAAAAGGTTATTAAGAAGATTTATGATGAAAAAGAAAAGCTAGAGATGCAAAGACTATATACAATCCTTAGCGAACCATACGCAAGGCAGTTGCTTATTGATCTTGCTGGCGAGAATGCTTTGGAGATTGTAAGGAATTTCTATGGCAATCTAAGCGACGAGGATCTTGCCAAAAAACTAAAGCTTAAGATTAGCGATGTACGCGCAACATTGAATAAATTGCATAGCGAAGGATTGGTTAATTACATGCGCGATAAGGATAATGAAACTGGTTGGTATTCGTATAGTTGGGCATTGAACCGTGATCGCATTAGGCAGTGGGTTGAGATTAGAACAAGAGAAAAAATAGATCTTGTTAATGGGAATTTGGGTGATCATTATTTCTGCTCTTCATGCGGACCTACAAGTGTTGTAAGATTTGAGATCGCAACGGATACTAGTTTTAAGTGCCAAAAATGTAATAAAAATCTGGAATTTTTGGATGAGGATGGAATAGCTGAGCTTACAGATGTTAGGCTTAGAAGATAGTTTTGGTGATTAATACGCAGATCCAGGAGCTTAATGTTTACGCTATTGTATTTCATAACGATAAGATACTAGTTTTAAAGCGACCAAACGATCTTTGGGAATTTGCTGGCGGAAGCGTTGATTTTGGCGAGCAACCACTACAGGCTGCTTATCGCGAATTTAAAGAAGAAACTTCCCTGATCGCAAAAGATCTTTCGCTTATCGGTGTTGCTTCAGCTGTTTATCCAAAAGAGGGTAACGAGAAGCATGCTATTTATTTAATTTATCGCGGGACAGTAGATAATGATCGCGTAATTATATCTAGCGAGCATAAAGAGGCACGATGGGTTACTGCTTACGAGCTAAAGTTCCTAAAACTCGCATTGAACGCAGAAGCTGCGCTTGAGTTTTTACAATAATATTTAAACCTATTTATACAGATAACTATATCTATGGCAACTAAAAGAGTAATAAACAAACCTACTGCAGTATCTGAGTTAAGAAGAATCGCAACAAGATCTGGTGGTCATAAATCTTTTGGTGAAGCTGAAGTTCTAATAGAACAACTCTATGATATAAGAAAACCTGCTATTGAAACTTATAGAAAACTAGGAGCAACCCTTATAGCGCAAAGAGATGTTGTTCCAAATGACGAATTCGATAATCATGTTCAATTGCAATGCGATCTTTTAAGAGTGTTAAGTGTACGAGAACGATTAGAAACAACATGTCTTACATATCAAGAGCATCGCTTAATCGGTAGCACACAACCAGATAGATATATCTCAGCGCCATATACTCCATTAGCACTATTAGACGGAGAATTGGCGCTAGAAGAGGTTAGGGTATTGCGAGCATTGCACCAGTTTATACTTGCAGCAGGCATTCATTATGGAAAAACAGACCCACGCAAGCCTCAAATTTCAATAGTTCTAGAAGCCCTAGATGATAATGGAATAACAGTTCGTGATCCACGTGCAATTGATATGAATAGATTAAACGAATTATTCGAAAGAGATATGCCAGTTGACTGGGCAATAAACGCAGCTGTTATTGCATGTACAAAAAGTGAGAATTTTCCATTTAAGCGTGATTAACCCCCACGCCAAACGCGATCTACCCATCCACGAGAAGGAGGAGGAGAACCGCCTATTTTTCCTTCGAGGAACTTTTTCCATTCTTGATTTTCATCAATTATTTGGGAATACCAGTCAGTTTCATGACACCATTTTTGAACTTGTTTTCTATATTCTTCATAAGTAAACTTCCCATATTTCTTATCTTTCCAATCTAGTTCAGAAGTTACTGGATCTCCGAATCTTTTATTGTCAACCATCAAACACCTTTCAATTCCTTTATTTTACTTTCAAATTCTTCCAAAGTAAACAGCGCAACGCTTCCGCCTTCAACCTCTAGCTTAAGTGTAAGTAACGCCTTGCTCGAACTTGCAAGATAGCTTTGAAACTCGCGCTCTGCAAAATCATTTTTGAATATAACGATACTCATTCCATCTTTTATTGTGCCTAAAACCCGATTTACTAAATCGCTTAAGTTTCTATCCTTATCATATATGTGCAAAAACATATCCTGACCAACTGCGGTTATCTCGCTATCGCATTTTTCGCTTTCACCGTATTGGGTAAAGGGCACTGCATTGCTTACACAAATATCCCTGATTTTACGGAATAATGCCAATAATCTTATAGATTTATTAGTTTCTTTCTCCCATTTAGCTGGACCATAATAACCAAGAAATTCTTTTACATCACCTTTTCCTGATAACTGATTAAGTATATACTCTACATTATAATCTGTCACGTAAATGGGCTTTCCCTGGTAAAACATCTTCTTAAAACCATTTCTTATTTCTGCTATTGTTAGGGTACTATACTTCCATTTATAATCTTCGTTTATACGATCAAAAATGCTTAATATTACATCTTTTGTAAGTGGTACATTAACCTTTGCTATTGGTGGAAAATCTGGTATATCCAATTGATATGTTACCTTTTCTTGTTTAGCAAGAAAAACTCCTCCTGCAGTAATGATAACTGCAGCAGCGATCGTTCCCAGGAATAATGGATCAGTAAATATATTAGTCTGCTTTGGAATTGTTACTGTTCGATCTATCTTTATTTTTCCTATCCTGAATATAAATGTATGATCACCTGCAGGTAACAACCCACCTGCATCTTTTGTTGGATCAACAGAGAGAATATCCACATTCTCAAATGAGTAAGGACCATATTTGTTATCTACCGTCACATTAACTCTTTTCATTGCTTTTGGTTTTCCTTCCCGTTCTATTCCAAACGAATAAAGACCTAAATCTGGCCTATGTCTTATATCTATGAAAGCAACATTAAGATAACCTTCTGCATAAACCATGCCTTCATCATCTACTATTGATATGATGTACTCTCCGCTATCTAGGTCTATCGAACTGCTTGTAGGATGATCTATCTGTAGGTTCAAGAGACCAAGACTTTGCAATTCTGTTGCCTCTTCCCCATTTTTAGTGATCTTAATAAAAAGCTGTTTTTTCTCTGTGCTATCCTCTTGAAGCACTGCGGTTAGTCTTGTAAACTCACCAGTAACCTCTCTTGGAGTTACAACTGCCCCTCCCTCAATATAAACAGCGCCTTTTGTTTTCTTTTTTATTTGGATATTTAATATCTGGGAGATGTTTATATTGTTCTTAGCATAAGCAGTGAACTCTAACTTTATAGTATGTACATCTTTAGTAAATGTATTCGTAAAAAAGTCAATTGTCGTTTGATTTGTAACATTAGCAGAATAAATTTTTGGACCACCTTTAGGGGGTGACCATCTTGTTTCAAGTATAATCCTGGCAATGTCTTTTCCTGCCTTTTCTGGGGCTGGCTGTATCTGCTCATCAACCCAACCTCCATCAATAGTTTGAGGCAACAATAATAGAGCACCATTACCTTTTTTAATAGCACTAACCGATCCATACATAAGAGAATTCTCACCATTACCAGTTGCTCTATAAAGCGCCTGATAAAGATTAAAACCATCAGTGCTGGTAATGCTGGGTTCATTAAAATTTATTGACAGGCCGCCAGTAAAACCAGCTGGAACTGGCGGTGTTGAGCCAGTTTTGGTAATCATCTTATCAAATTTCTGACCTATATATACAATTACAACGCCTCTGGAAACTAACTTGTTAAGATCAACCTTACTGTTTATGCCTAATAACTCCTCTGGTATAAGCCCACTCGGCACAATTACTAGAGAACCACCATGCAATGTCTCAAGTTTTTCAAAATCAATCTCATTAACAGCAATCTTATATATGCTTAATTCCTTCTTCAAAGAAGATAAAAACTCATCATAGTTTTCTGCTTGATGTCTTTCGCTTAGTAATATATATACCTCACTTGGCAACACATCTTCATATGTGGTCATTTTTAAATCGTATTTTTCAATGCCATGCAAAGACATTTTAGTTCTCAAATATGCAACACTATTATCAGTTCTTCGATCACCTGCAGTTATTATTCCCTTATCCTTTATTTCTAAATCAAAACTTGGTTTTTCCGGTGCCCTTGGTAGCTCATCAACCTTTACTAATTGACCTTGGATGTACGCCCAACCTGCAAATAACAATAATAATGCAATTAGTATAGCCCCAATAGCTACTTTCGTATTAAAACGAGATGGCTTTTGTTCAGTTGTCTTTTTTTCCTCTTTTGGTTTTGATCTAAAAATAGCTCCTATAGCATCTTTTAGTTTCTCTGTTGCTGTCTTTTCTTTTATTTTATATTGTTTAATATATTGGTACTTCTTTTTCGTCTCAAATTTGTATATCCTTTTTGTAATTATTATTTTTCTTTCCATGGCTATGTTTTCCCCCTATTTCCTGATTGTTGCGATGCAACAATAGGCATCTTGTCACTTTGTGACAAGCTTGTCTCATTATGACGAAGCCGTCGGTTTCTTTATGGTTCTTATAGGGACGTCGTCTTATATAAACCTGGGCTCCGTCAGCCGTTCTATGAAACCTTATGGAAATGAAGCATAAGTTGGCTCACTGCTCAAGGCCCAAAGCCAATCTATCGTATACTCGTTAAATAGCCCTCGCTAACAAGCCTATTCAATATTTCCTCCACCTTTGTCTCAACTACATTATGGATCTTAGAGAATTCTGCCATATTGATCTCCCCATTATGCTCAGAGATCCATGTCTGCAACTTCACCTTTAATGCCTCATCTGATATATTTTCCAATGTTTTTAATCTTAAAAGCAACTCATCACTCTTGCCTTTTATTTCATAATTTTTAGTCAGTAACACTTGATTTTCTTCTGTTAATCTAGATACCTTTCTTTTTAGATCATCCATATCTTTTTTAATACCGTCAAACTCGGTATATAGCCTAGAATATTCTAAACTCATTGTCTCTGTAATTTCTTTTAGTGCATTCTCAATAAGCTGGTATAAAACTTTATTATCAATCTTATACGATTGCTCTATCAGACTTAGTATGTTTAAAACATAACGAACAATGTCCATTTTCCGCTTCTTTGGTGCGATTTCTTTAGGTATTGAATAAACTACCTCCATTTCATCGCTTTGAATCTTTATTATAGAAAAAAGATATGGCGCCTTTCTAATATCCCTTGATTCAACATAAACCGCATTAACGGCATCTCTTTCTTGTGCGACCTGTAAAAATGATAATGATCTTAAAGAATCAGCTATTTCCTTTAAGCTTGTTCTTACAGAACCTTTTACTTTAAAACCATCTACCCTAGGCACATTAACCTCGGCGTTTAGCAGAGCCGGTGGCTGTTTAGCAACCGAAGGTGGTGTTGGTGTATTAGGCATCTAACTCCCTCCCTTTTTTATTTTTTGCAGGGGGCGCTTATGTTTTTCTCCCTGCCCCTTGAGGCCTCCTATCACTTTTGAAGTATTTACTCTTGAAGAAATTAAATCTTTTGTTTCTTCTACGGCAGGCGCATACTTAAAAACAATGGCAAATAAAATAATAAGTATTGCTATAAAAAGCGATGATAGTAACATACTAAACTGGAATCTCCCTGACAGCAAAGGCAAACCATTTAATAATAAAATTATTATAACTACAATTGCACTGATGATAAGAAGTTCCTTTTCAAATTTTTTTCTCTTTTCTTTATGCACATTTATATCTTTATCACAAACAAAGAGCTTATTATTCTGGGCAATTCTAAATAATCTTTTAACCCCCCTTATTGAATTTATAATAAAATCATCTTTTACCTTTAGCGCGTTGCCAGTAACTTCCTTATGGCATATTACGCATATCTTTGAACCACTTGGTGTTTTTTTAATTTCATTTATCGCCATTTTACCGCCTCATTCTTCCAGTATTATATTAGATATCTCTCGAGAACCACTCATCTCGGTTTTCTTTAAATCTACCTTACCAAATATATTTATTATAGTTATGTCATCTATGCCTACATCTTTTAAGAACTCTGTTATGCTTCTTCTATCCAGACCAAAACGCTCTAATAGAATAACGAACGAAATTGTATCAATATGATGATTATTTTTTTCAAATGTTCTGCTTACGTCTTCTATTTTTTCTTCTGAAAGACCGTATTGTCTCATCTTTCGACGTAATTCTTCTTTTAAAAAAACAATGCTTTTTACCATGCTATGTTTCTCTCCAATTTTCTCATTATTACATATTCGTCGTACTACTTATGTTCTCTATATAGACGTGGTCTTATATATTCTTTATGCCACGTCGGCAATTTGGTGTCTCACACATATAAATGAAGCCATCAATTGGCTCAATGCCCACTGCAGTAGTCACGCTGCTTTCAATTCTGCTTTCTTTAAATCTACTTTACCAAATATATTTATTATAGTTATGTCATCTATGCCTACATCTTTTAAGAACTCTGTTATGCTTCTTCTATCTAATTCAAATTGTTCAAGCATTATAACATAGGATATTATATCGAGCCTTCTTCCTGGCTGCTTTTCGAATTTTTTAAGAATAGCATCCACCCTATCATTACTAACACCAAATTGCACAAGCCTTCTTTTTAGGTCATCTGTTGAAAGTGCAGTAAATGGCTCCATGCCTTCTGCCTTTTGCTTTTTAGTTAATACTTCGTCCAATGTCAGGAAGTATTGCTTGCTGGCCTCTTCACCTTCAATTTTATCAACTACAAACATCTTACCCGAGAATTTAGATGTTTGTTCCTGTAAAAACATTTTAACTGCTGCGCGACCTTGCGGAAACTGTATTATCTGGTCTCTTATGTAATTACTAAATTGCAATGCATCCTGCAAATAATTAAGGGCATCTGGTTTGAATATATTAAGAATAAATATTGTTCCTGCATTGCTGAATATGTTTGGACTAATATCTGTTGGACTCTGGCTTGCTACTATCACACCAAAATTATATTTTCTACCTTCTCTTACTATTAAAACGACGTCGCTGTTATCGTCACCAGCAATCTTCCATGCCTCATCTATAACAACAAGCAGCTTTAACCCGCGTTGTTTTGAATAACCCATTAGCCTCATTTTTTCTTTTACAAACTGTAATATCGTTAGCGCACCTAAAACGCGCTGCTCTTCTGAGGGCAGACCAGAAAGATCTAGATCTACAATACCAGAAGTAACTAGTTCATCCAAACTAACAGTGCTAGGCTGTGCAAAATAATCCTGTCCACTTCTTGTGAATTTCTTTAGCAAGTCAATAGATGCTGCAAGTTCCGTGGGGTAAGGATAATTTCCCATTTGCTGATAATCCTCGAGCACCCTGACAACATCTTTAAGCGTTGGTGGTGTTAACGGCTTTCCAAGCTCGTCTTTATGCTCACTGGAATCAAGTCTAAACTTCGCATCCTGATATGCTTTTACAAGTGCACCTGCAATTAACCTTTTTCGCTCGTCAAACTGATCTAAATCATTACCAAATACAAGGAGAAGTGTTTTCATAATCTGATCTATACGATCGTATGGTTTCATGCCACCAAGATCAAGCAGGTTTATATAAGAACCTTTACCTAATGCAATGACCTTACCTTTTTCACGTGCCCAATCCTTGTATTCGCCAGCCCAATCAAATATTAAAGAATTCGTGCCCCATACAAACGCTGCGCGCAGCAAGAATGTTTTTATAAAATAACTCTTCCCGCTTCCAGTCATACCTACAACTACTATGTGTGGCGCTTTTACGTTATCAAAGGTCCAATAGAACGGAATTTGAAAAACTGCTGTTTTTCCAATATAAATTGAATTTGTTGGATCCTTCATCAAAATACCGAGCGGTGGTTCTGGCGGTCTAACTAATATGTTCCTTCTTGCAAGTTCTTTGTTTGATATTTTTGCCAATTTCAATTTACCGAATTGCATGCTATGTCATTCTCCTATTTTTTCATTCTCATGAATCCGTCGTAATACATATAGTTTCTATAAAGACGCAGTCTTCTTGCTCTGGAAGCGAGACTCCGTCGCTGCTGCGACACCTCGCTTCGTTCGACTTAGGCTGCGTCGGCAGTTTGAGACCTTACTTATGAATTTGGTTTCCAACAAAACTGGAAACCGAAACTGGGGGTTACGCTAGGGGGCGGAGCCCCCTGGCACTCACTGCATCATCCTACCGCATCTTCTATTTCTTGAATACTAGTTGGGAAAAACCTTTCCCATTCAAAACATTTTAGCATCTCATCTCCACTTAGTTTTTTAACCTCAACATTTAGTGAGTTAGATACTGCTGTTCGAACCTGCTCAGCCTGGGCACGAGCTGCTGTCATCGCTGCATCCTTGCTAATACCAGCTGCAGTTGTCATTGCATATGCAAGTACTCCCATTGGTTTTATACCCTTTATTAATTTTTCTAGCTGATAATCAAATTCTTTTAGTTCAGCTTGAAGCTTATCCATTCTCAGTGGATCAGGATCACCCTTATCACGCTCTCTCTGTAGTTTTAATTGCAGTTCTGCTCTTTTTGTATCTATGTCCTGCCTTTTTTTGCTTATGTCCTCTACGTACATGATATATGCGATTTTACTTACATATCTTAGATTTGATACTGCACGTTCGAAAAATTCATTGTAATATGTTCCTTCATCTATCTGAGAAGTAGGTGATTCATATATCTCGATATTCAAAAATGAAGTAGCATAATAAATACTACCAACGTGTTTTACAATTACATCCTGGGCGGGTGGTATCTCATAATCTTCGGTGCTGCTTACAATATTTATGTTAAACATTTTTGTTATAAACCCATAGCTAAGAAGACCTGCAGCAATTAATGTACCAACCAAAGAGAATACAGCACCAAACACGCCAAGCGGACCCCCAGATAGTGCCAAGACTATGCCAAGGCCACCTATGCCGACAGAAGCATATGATAACATTTTCTTTTGTGTTGGCATATTTACACCTTAAACATTTGCTAATGCCTCTCCTTCTATATCCTGAACAGTAGTTGGGAAAAATATTTCCCATTCAAAACATTTTAACAGCTCTTCACCACTTAATACCTTTACTTCAACATTTAGTGAATTTGCTATTGCTATTTTTACTTCCTCAGCATGTGCACGCACATTTGAGATAGCTGCATCCCTACTAACGCCAACAGCAGTGGCCATTGCATATGCGAGTATCCCCATTGGCTTTCTCCCTTTTGCAATCTTTGCCAATTGTCTATCCCATAGTTCAAACTCTTTTTCATATGCATCTACAACCATCCTCTGCTTTCCTTCTTTATCCATTGGTTTTTGACGCTCGCGCGCTAGTTTTGCCTGCGCCTCTGCCCTTTTTGCTTCTAACTCTTGTCTTTTTTTGCTGATATCTTCAACCTGTATTAGATATGCGATCTTTGTTACGTGCCTCAGACTGGATACTGCACGTTCGAAAAATTCATTGTATTTCATTGTTTCTTCACGAGGTTCTTCTGTCGGAGATTTGAAAATCTCTATACTCATAAATGATGATGCATAATAATTATTACCAACCTGTTTTACAATAACATCCTGCGCTGGAGGGAGTTCATAACCTCCGAATCCTGCTAATGTTATTGTTCTTGTTTTCTGTGTTACCAGTGGAACCATGATATAATCATACTTAATAAATAAAATACCGAAAACAGAGCCAATACCAGTAAGAATTCCACCAATCAAACTAAATACATTTCCACTAATAGTAAGTATAAACCCAAGAACTCCTAAACCAAATGAAATATACGCATAAGTTGATATTGAACTCTCTGCCATAATTTATGTTGCTGAAATCATATTTATAAAGATACTGCCCTTTCAACAATTCTTTCCGCTTCACCAATATAACTAGCTACATCAAAAATTTGGTCTATGGTTTTTGGATGAAGCGCTTTTATTTTTTCTTTTACTAAGTCTTTTAGATGCCTGCCACTTTGCTTTGCTTCTATTGCTAATTTACGAACAAGCTCATGCGCCTCTTGACGAGGCATCCCTGGTTCTAAAATCTCTGTCAATGCAATCATCAAACGCTCTGCCATTACTAAGCCATTTGTTAATTCTAAGTTACGCTTGATATTTTCTTCAAAAAATTCCAATCCATCTAATATTTTTCTCATTTCAACAAGCATGTAATCACAAGCAATAAAGCTTTCTGCAAATATTACACGTTCGTTTGCGCTGTTTGTTAAATCGCGCTCATGCTCCAAAGCGATATTTTCTAATGCAACTGTTACGTTAGTTCGCACAACGCGCGCAAGGCTACAAACACGCTCGCTTTTATGCGGATTTCTTTTATGCGGCATTGTTGAGCTGCCAACCTGCTTTGATGAAAATGATTCTGCTATTTCTGCAATTTCTGTACGCTGTAGGTTGCGAATTTCTTTTGCAATCTTTTCAAGCATTGCTGCAACAAACGCAATGTTGCTAATAAGTTCTGCATGCCTATCACGTTGAATAACCTGATTTGTTACTGATGCTGGCTCCAGACCAAGTAATTTCATTACCTTATCTTCGATATCGAATGCGTTTTTGCCAAATGTAGCCATTGTTCCAACTGCACCACTCATCTTACCAACGAGAATGCGTTTTTTACATTCTTGCAAACGCTGCGAATTGCGAAGCGCTTCTTGATAGTATAATGCAAATTTCATGCCGTATGTTGTTGGAACTGCATGCTGACCATGCGTTCTTCCAATACAAACCGTTTTCTTGTGTTTTTTTGCTAAGGTTTTTAGTGTATTTGCTATTTGCCCTAAATGTTTTTCTATAATTGCAACTGCATCTCTGAAAACAAGTGCGAGTGCAGTATCTTCTATATCGTAGCTTGTTGCGCCTAGATGCACATAGGCACCTGCATCACCTGCCTGTTCGCTCAGTGCTCTAACCATTGCCATTAGATCATGATGTATCTCTTCTTCGATTTGCTTTACTCGCTCAAAACTTACTCGCACTGCTGCAGATTCAATTTTTTTTGCTGCATCCTTTGGAATATTGCCTAGTACTGCATGTGTTTTTGCTAGTGCAACCTCTACTTCTAGCCACTTGCGTAGTTTATTTCTATCATCAAAAATTGCATTCATTTCAGTTACATAACGCTCTTCGAAAGGAGAAATTGCCATAAGATTATAAATGTTACTTTCCTTTTTAAAATATGCGCAAATTACTAATCTCGCTTTTATTGATTGGAATTCTATTTGCTGATTCTTTTCTTATTGTAATAGATGCCAGTACAAGCATGGATGATTATCTTGAAGGAACGTATGTAAGCAGAATCGATGCTGCAAAAAACGTTGCGAAGGAATTTATTAATGCGTCTAGCGCCAGTGATGAACTTGGAGTAATGAAATTCTATGGTTGCAGCAACGAGGTTAAGACAAAACCACCAGATCCATATAGTGGCGATATAAGAGTAATACAAACATTCACAAACGATAAAACCGCGCTCTATAAAGCTGTTGATTCTATAGAAACTGGCGGATGGACGCCAATCGCAGGCGCATTAAGGGATGCAGTTGCATACTTTAAATCAGTAAATAAGAAAAATGGGGTAATAATACTAATAACAGATGGCGAAGAAAATTGCTATGGTGACCCTGTAGAAATTGCAAAGCAAGCGTGCAGCGAAGGTATTTCTGTTGTTAACGTAATAGGATATACACTTAACTCATCACAGACAGAAGCTGCAAGAAAAGTTGCAAACGCAGGCTGTGGAAAGTTTTATACTGCAAATAATGAATTAGAATTAAAGAAAGCATTGTTTGCAGCAACACAAAAGGATAATACTATACTTTATCTGGGCATTGGGGCAGTCGCTATCGTCTTAATACTTCTTTATTTGTATTTCAGAAGAAAGGGGGAGAAAGTAAAACCTGAAATGCCAGTCGAGCAGGCTCCGACGCCAACAACACCAGAAACGAAAATAGGCTGATGGAATAGTGAAAATTAATGAAAAAAAGATAATTCTAGCTATTCCAAAATCCAGCTAAATCAATCTTTCAATATCCTTCTTAATCTCAATAAAAGAAGGAATTTGACCAATAAAAAGCATACTGAGCTCACCTGTCCAATAACCTTCTTTCTCCGAAACCTTAAGAATAAAGTCTGATTTATCGAACTCCTTTTTCAGTTTCCTTTTTATTAAATTCTTATTTGGTTCAACAGAGAGATTTTTTAGTAAAAACCAAACATCATAAACATCCCTTGGTTTGTTGCGATTATGGATGGCTGCTATCTTTTCTGCAAGTATCTCCTGCAAATCCATAACAAAAACATCGAAATCCGGGAAATCTTTATATATAGATGAAAGTTTTTCTAATCTTGGCGGCAACACTGGTTTTTTTCTCAAACTGAAGTTAATAAGCAGAAAACAGAGTGATTCTTTAGTTCCATGGTAAAGAGGGCCGTGGAAATTTATACCCACATTGACTGCATTTTCATACTCATCTAAATATTTAACAGAACAATTGATACCTAGCAATTTGATTCCGTAAAGAGCCTTTTTGACCAGCTTCTCTACATCTAAGCTTTTTGAAATATCGAAATCTAGATCTTCACTGAAACGGTTTAATTTGTAGATTTTATATAAACAAGTGCCTCCCTTAAATAGCAATTCTTTGCCAACTAAACTATAAATGGAATATAGCATCATTTCCTGAAAATATTCCTTCTCTGCATTTTGCAGAGTTATTCTTTTTAGACTGGCAATTGCCGTCACTTGCTCTTCGTTGATCATAAGTCATTCACCATTTTTTTTATTTTAGAATAAAACATTTTCGATATTTTTTTCGAGTAGCTTTTTATTTTTTTAATGGACACTCTTTTTTTGTTATTTTTTAGGATTTCCATAAACTCGGAAGGTGAAATATGCCTTAGAAGGAAGGCATCAAGCAGGGCCTTCTCTTTTTCAGCGATAAATATTGGAAATTTTTTGTATTGTATTTTTTCATAACCAAAAAAATGCGGAATTCGTAATCTGCTAAATACAATTTTAATATTCATAAATTTAATTTTCCTTGTTTTCCTAGATCTAGTAGTTACAACCTCTATAACATTTGGCAACTGCTCAGTAAGGTGGTAGAACTGAAGAGCTGCCCAACCACTTATATAAGAAGGCCATACTATTCTTGATGCTATAAGAAACGAATCAGCATAAACAGTATAACGACCTTTCTCAATTTCGTAGATAAGACTGGTTTGTTTCAAGCGTTGCAAATATAAATAAGCATAGCCTCGCGTCTTTCCTAGTATTCTCTCAATATCGGCAGGTGTGAACAAAACGTAAGTCTGTAGTTTAGCAAGTAAATTAAGCCTATTCATATGATCTACCAATTATATCATATTTGATATAAATAGTTAATCATGTTTAAAAACCTATCGAAATAAATTTGCGGGGTAAATTTATATTGAAATGAGTATAATTATCAAAAATGATAACCTTAATCAAAAGAAGCTTTAATAAGAAAAAGTAGCCACGAGCTAACAGCTTATTGCCACATAAGGTTTGGTCAGGGTAATAAAAATCCCTACAATTGCTGGCCAAACCTTGTGCAAAAGTAATCATTTATATATTTCATCTTGCTAATTCTAATTAAATGAGGGAGAGCATGGGTAAAATAAAGATCATAAAAAAAGATGGGCAGAATTATATAACATTACCAAGCGAATTTGAAAACTTAGATGAGCTTGAGATGTTTGCATTACGTGATGGGTATTATTTATTGTCAGTTCCATTAGATAATGCAGAACTAAAAACCAATAACCAAAAACCAATAACTAATAACCTTTCTGAAAATGAAAAACTCCTTTTAAAAAATCTACTATCCATAAAATTTGAAAAGCGTACTCCTAAAAACATTGACAAAATGCTAGAAGATAATGAACGGGTGCTGCTTGCAAATTTAATAAAAAATGGATTTGTAAATGTTTTCAAAAGCAAGAAATATCCTGATGGCGTATACAATATTAGTGATAAGGTTTACCCCCTGCTCAGAGAGAACAAGCAAATTACTAAGCCAACTGAACAAAAAGTTGAACCGAAAACCAAAGAAAATATAAAACCAAGTACAATTTCTAATACATCAAACTCTAATTATAGGATAATATCTAATCCACAGGAGGCGTACTTATTTTCTCAGGAAATAAAAAAATCCGGAAGAGATAGGGATTTTATTTGTTTGCGCAGCTTTGACGGCCGCTTTTACGCAGTAAGCAAAAGATATTTTACAGCTAATTCTGAAAATGTAAAGGATGCACTTAAGAATGAGGGTAATATTGCTGCTATTGCAAAGCTGTGCAACATAGAATTAGAAGGATGTAGAGCACTGCTTAATGTGTTATCAGACCGTGGCGATGTTATAGAAAAAAGAAAGGATACGTTCGTACTGGTTTAATCATCGTCATCATTTCCTCCCCCAGATCCCGAGGAACCCCTACCTGATGAGCCTGAACTTCCGCTACCAGAGCCACTCGAACCAGAGGAACCACTAGAGCCATTGTCATCGCTGTCATCATCGTCATCTTTATCCTTTGATTTCCCGTCTTTTTTATCAGTTTTACCATCATCTTTCTTTCCGCCGTTTCCGTTGCCTGAGCTATCTTCACCCTCTTCTTTTTCTATTTCATCCTCTTTTTCTACCTTGATCTTTGCAATCTCTAGAACTTCTTCCTTAGTTAAACCTGTTCTCTCGGTAATCTCCGCAATAGTTTTATCCAGATTAGTATCATCAAGCTCAAACTTTGTCTCAACACCTTTTATCTTAACCTTTACTTCAGCCTTTCCATTTTCTATTTCAATCTCTGCTTCTCTCTCTTCTTGTTTTTTGCCTTCTATTTCTATTTCAGCTAGTTTTAGCACTTCTGTCTCATCTAAGCCAGTTAATTCTGCTACTTCTGCTATTGCTTCTTCTAAATTATCAGTATCTAGTTTGAACTTCTGTTTTTTACCTGCTATCTCAAGTTCTATTTTTGCCTCCCCTTCATCAACCTCTATATCAATTTCTTTTTCTGATTCTAAGCCTCTTTGCTTGCGCAGTCTTGTTCTTTCTTTAACATCAATTCTATTGGTTAATTCAGTTAGGCCAAACTCGCGCATTCTGTGCCTTGTTTTTAGTTCAATCTCACCATCATCAATTTTTAATTCACGCTTTATTCTTATTCTTCGTTCACCATCTCTTTCTTCGAACTTCTGCTTAGACTTAATATCAAACTCTAAATCTTCTAATGATTCCAAATCAATTACAGGTAAGAAAATTATTTTCCCGTCTGCACATCTAAAACTACCGCGTAAATCAAAATCAATCTCTAGCAACTTATTATCATCATCTTCTATTTCTAATTCGTGCTTTAGCTTAATTTCATTGCTTGGAATCTTTACCTCTTGTTCAACCTCTAAACCTTCCTCTTCTAGTTTTTTTCGCAGCTCTTCACGCTCTTCCTCCTCTTCTTCTTCCTCTTTTAATAGTTTTTCAAGTTCTTTAAATTCTTTTTTCTTCCTTTTTTCTGCAATCTTTAAATCCTCCTCTAGTTCTTCAGTTTCATTTATCGTTAGATTAGCAGTCAGGTTTCCAAAAGCAGTAAGGTTCGTTAGATTAGCAGGTATCTTGATTACTTGAGTCATAACTGCGCGCTGTACTTTAAAGCGCACTTCGTTAAATTGTCCAACTTCTATCACTTGCTGCGCAACCAAGTTATCTATTCCAATTAATTCAACCAGATCAATAGTTACATTTGTTACATTAGTCATATTTGTATCATTCAATCCTAAGAATGGAATTTCCAACCAAGAACCATTAAGCTCTTTTAATTCTAATCCTTCAAGCTCTATTTCAAATTTCTTAAGTTCAAAATCACAGTTTGCCTTATCTATTTTTAGCGGGTTATCTGTAACCGCAATTAACAAATTTCCTGTTTCTTTTGGTTCTGGTAATGGTTGCGGCGCGGGCTGTGGAGCAGGTTGCGGTACTGGGGCTGGTTCAGGAGCTGGTGCTGGGGTTGGCATGGGTTTTTCTTTTGTTGCGCATCCTGCAATTAATAAAAATGACAGAAGAACAAATAACCCAAATAAATTTTTCATAAGATCATCACGCGCGCGTACTTAAGATACTTCATAATGTTTAAAATACTTATAGGTGAATGTTTAAAATACTTATACGGGGTTTTTATCTATGCACGTTATAAATATATTGCGATCATTGTTTCTAATATACTTATTTCTTTATATAACTGCATTCTCAACTGTTAGTTTTGCTGCAGAGTGGTATGTAAACGCTACTGCAGCAAGCTCGTGCAATGCTGCTGCGCAGCCGCATACAAATGATCGCGCAACAATACAAGGAGCAATAGATGCTGCAGCCTCTGGAGATACTATTTATATTTGCGACAATTCAACTGGCGCGCATTTTGCAAACACAGAGGTAAATAAAGCTTCATTGAAAATATTTGGTAAAAATGCTGGAGTAATCGTAAATGCTAGCACAAATACGTTAGCAGTTTTTAATGTTTCTGCTACTGGTGTTGAAATAACAAATCTAACAGTACAGGGCGCAAATTCCGCTTCTAGTGCAAATGCAATAGGTATTAAGGTTATTGCAAACAGTGCAAATATCCATAATAACACTGTGCAAAATAATCGCTACGGAATATATTTTAACGGTGCAAGCTCTGGAACAATAAATAATAATTTAGTTAATCAACAAATTACATATGGCATTATTCTTGATGCCACTTCAAATAGCAATACTGTTTCTAGCAATAATGCATCCAACGCTACTTATGGTATCCTAGTACTAAGTTCGAGCAGCAATACAATAAGAGACAATCTTGCATCAAACAATAGCGTTGATGGTATAAGCCTTCAAAGCACATCTAATGCAAATACATTAACAAGCAATACTGCCCGCCTCAATTTACAAGCTGGCATTTCAGTAGTAGATAGCTCTTCAAATACTGTTAATAGCAATACTGCGCATAATAATGTGCAGGATGGATTTTTGCTAAACAACGGAGATAGTAATACTGTAAGCAGCAATGTCGCACATAACAATACTGCCTATGGATTCTTGCTTATAACAAACTCTGATGGCAACAGTCTGAATTCAAATACAGCAAATCAAAACACACAAAGCGGTTTTGGATTGCAGTCTAGCTCAAAACAGAATAATCTGACTTCTAATACTGCAAACAGCAATACGGTTTATGGGTTCTATTTAACTGCTGCAACATCAAACAATATAACTGCTAGCACAGCTAATAGCAATTTACGCGGATTCTTTTTAGAATCAGCATCAAATAGTAATAATGTTTCAAATAACAATGCTGGAAGCAATACACAATATGGCTATCATGTAATAGATAGCACTAGTGTTTCTATGCACAATAATAATGCAACTTCCAGCACGCTTGTGCAATATGTGTTTGCAAGCGGGGCTAATGCAACATTTACCAGTAATGCAGCTTTAACAACTGGTGCGAGCGCATGGGACTTACAGGTAAACACTAGCGCAAATGTTACTACCAAGGTTGGTTCTAATTTTTATAATTTTACTACTAGCGATTTAAGAATTGCATTTGATGCTGCTACAGATGTTAATCTAAAGACATTAACTGCTACTAGCGCGGGTGTAAGTGATGGTTGTGCAGATTCAAATGCATTCAACGTTTGCAGTCTAATTCCATATAGTAGCGCTAAAAATGTTGTAAATATAACTAGTACAAGTAGCAATGCAGTTATTTCACTTGGGGTATATTATGATGCTGCTTCTTTAGGAACCCTTGGCGCATATATTGCAAAATACTCTGGTGGTTGGGTCCGCTTGGATGCTGATGAAAGTTCTAGTGGATTTGTTGTTGATAATAATATTCGAACATTTAGCATATTTGGGGCAGTTGGGTTTGAATCTAAACCTACTAGCGATATTGGTACTGCAAAGTCGCTTTCAATTAACTTTGATTTATCTACAGCAGCTGTATGCCCAGAAAATAAAATAAAAATAAAGGCATTAAGCACTGGCGATCCCGTTAATGATGTTCTGGTCCGATTACTAAAAAGTGGGGAGGAAATTCAAAGCACAAAAACAAATGTAAGCGGAGATGTTGAATTTTTATTAACAAGCAACGGTGCATATAAACTGGATGCACAGAAAAACGGATATGCTAAACCAGATGCTAAAGAATTTAACTATACACTATGTGAGGAAGCAGTAGCTGCGAATATTACAAATGTAACTGTGCCGATACCAACTCCGCAGCCTGTGCCTACTCCTCAGCCAACTGGAAATGTAACACCAGAACCGCAACCAACACCTGAACCTACTCCGCCACCAAGCGGGAAAAAAGCAGGCGATAATGTAACTGTTGAACCAGGCGAGGTAGAAAAGAAAGGAGAGGCGACAGTGGATAATACTTACTTATATGCAACGTTGTTAATCGTAATAGTTGCACTAATTATATATTATTACTTAAGCCGCAAGAAAGGGAAGAGAAAGAAATAAGTTAAAGCCATAAGGGGCTCCGCCCCTTGAGGCTTCCAACCCCAACTACCACCATTAAAATTTATTCTATTCTTATATTCCCATATGATAATCAAAGACGAATTATACGGTACAATAGAATGCAGCGAATTGGAGAGGCGTGTAATAGACAGCCAAGAATTTCAACGCTTGCATAGAATAAAGCAGATGGCTTTCACTTATCTAGTTTACCCAAGCGCAACACATACTAGATTTGAGCATAGCTTAGGCACAATGCATCTTGCTTCTACAATGGCACAAAGATTATGCTACGTTGGCGAGGCATTAGCAAAGATTAGATTATTCGCATTATTGCATGATGTCGGCCATGTTGCTTTTTCGCATGAGAGCGAATACGTACTTAAACAATATTTAGGTAATCATGAAGAAATAGGAAAGAAAAAAATCATGAACGGCGAGCTAGCAGATTTATTAAAAGAAAACTTTTCTCCTAAACAAATTCTAGATATTGAGCATACGACAGAAGGAAATATAATTACAAGCGATCTTGGCGCAGATAGAATGGATTATCTTATGCGAGATGCACGCAATACAGGTGTTGCATACGGAATAGTAGATGTAGATAGAATAACGCATACACTGTCGCTTGAAAAAACTGAACTTACCATTGAAGAAAGTAGTTTAACTGCTGCTGAAAGCCTGCTTATTGCAAGGTTCATGATGTTTACAACGGTTTATCTCCATCGCGCAGTGCGCATTGCAGCAGTAATGCTAAGAAAGGCAATTTCTCTTGCAATAGAAAACAAAGCAATAACCCCGGAAGATTTTCTAAGCGCTGGCGATGAGGAAATTCTTTTGAAAATGCGTGCTAGTAATAAATACGCAGATGCGTTAATGAAAAGAAAATTGTATAAAGAGGTTTATTCTTTAGAACCGAATGAAAAAATAAAGAAGAATTTTAAAAAGATTGAAAGCGAGCTATGCGAACGCTTAAAGTGTGATATAATTGTTGATTATCCAACATATTTCTATAAACCAGTTAATTTTAAGGTAAAAACAAAAGATGGGTTAAAACCCATAACCGAACTTTCTGAGATCGTGCGCTCTTTAGAAATAAGCGAACAGAAAAGAAAGCGCGTATTGATACTTGCGCCAGAAGAATTTAGAAACAAAAATAAGGATAAAGTAAAATCTGAATTTGAAAATTTGATTTGAAAATATTATTACTTAACAAAAATGCCAGCTACTTTTACCAAACCTACAACAATTAGCGTTGCAACTATTATGGCACGTGGGTCTACTTTAATCCCTTCTATTTCTACATCTGAACCTACGCCTATTATGCCTGCACTTGTCATTGGCATTCTTACGCTTCCACTTTGAGCCGACATAAATATAGATTAGCTAGTATGCCTATAAAAATGTTTCTTTACTCAACTATTTTATGGCAGATTCTATTGAAATACATAAATTATCAGAGATACCAGAGATTAAATGGAAAAAACCAACTGTTGTTATTGGCTTTCCTGGCACTGGGCTAGTAGGTAGCGTTGCAGCATCACAGCTTGTTGATGTGCTTGGTTTGGAATTTATAGGATATATTACGAGCGCTGCGTTTGCACCATTAGCAGCAATACATGATTATAAACCATTACCACCTGCAAGAATCCATTATTCCGCTAAGTACAATGTAGTAGTTATTCTATCTGAGATGTCTATTCCTATTAATTCTTCTATGGAACTGGCAGATAAGCTCTTTCATTTTTCAAAAACATTAGACGCAGGCTTAATTATATCACTGGGTGGTATTTCACTAAAAGAAGAACAGGATGCAGTTTATGTAGTTTCGAGCGATCAAAAATTAGTGAAGAATATTGTTAGTAAAAAACTTGCAAAACCCATTCGCGAAGGAGCGACAACTGGCGTTACTGGTTTGCTACTTTCAAAAGGCATGCTAGAAGGTTTTCCAGTGCTTTCTATATTGGCAGAGGCATCGCAGGATTATTTAGACCCTCATGCAGCTGGTAATGCATTGAAAGTATTATCTAGTCTCTTAGGTGTTCAGATAAACACTACTAGCTTGGAGAAAGATGCAAAAGAACTAGCAGAAACATTAAAGGAAACAATGATAAAATCAAAGACTCCGAAGAAAACTGGTTCTAGTGATACGGGAATGTATGGTTAGCTATCATGAACAATGAGCCTTGGGCAATGGGCCTCCTATTTTTAAAAAGTTGGGTTCTAATTTTATTTCTAACTGTGTCGTTAGTATTTATTAACGAAACAGTTTTGGGCCGCCTTTTACCTAAAAGGCGGGACGCAGGGGTGGCAGAGCGGTCAAACACGCGACAGACGACACATTTACGGATGGAGCGTGGTTCAAATGCGCGGGACTTAAGTTGTTACCTTTTTAGGAAAAAAGGTAACTCCAAAAACTGCGAGTAAGTGCAGTTATAAGATATCCCGTGGCTTAGTGCCTACACAAGTTCAAGCCATAGCCCCTTTCTTTAGAAAAAAGGGGCTGAGGCCTTCACCCCCAAAGAAACGGTGAGGGTTTTAAACGATAATTATTTTAACATCGTTTTTGGATGAATCCTTTTTAACATAAGAGGATCATTAGATTCTAAAAAGGATTCAGTGGAACAGATCTTGTCCCCTGCAATTTTGTTTACGAAATGGTTACTTTTTAAGTCTAATGGTGTAAATATATTACCTATGAGACAGCGGGCAGAAGCTAAAAAGGCATGGAAGAGTTTACCAAGAGCGGAAACAACAATATTCCCCTTTAGGAGCTTCCCTCCATTACTAGAATTTTTTGAAAAATGTTTGCCAAAAGATTCGCATGTTGCACTTATTGGTGGCGGTAAGGGACACCTAGTTCATTTATTAGCAAATAGGAAAAGAACATTTGTAACTCTAGATATTGCAAATGTAGAAAATCCAGCCGTCCCACTTGTAGTTGCTGATTTTGAACAACCTTTTCCGAACATAAGAAAGTCAGCTAAGGAACTTTCTGCCATTGCTGCCTTTTCATTGGAATATGGAGATATAACTATTGCTACTAATAATATAGCAGATATCCTAAAACCAGATGAAGTATTTATTTTTGTATGCCATCATTCTGATTCTCCATTAATCATTGAAATGAAATTTGATGAAAGGTTATTTGAACTTATTAATCTAGCTTTTCAAAATATTGCGACCGCCTCCAGAGAGGAATGGTTATGGAGATGTAGGGGATTTGAACTGCAAATTAGAAAACTATTTTTAGAAGAAGGATCTTTAGAGTTTCCTGATTTTGGCCCTATTGCAGAATGCGATGAGCAAACCCTTATTAGATATCGAACTTTTTGGAGAGAATCGATTCCGCCACTATCCATGGGTCTTCATGCTATACTTACATTACGTTTAGGTTATGAAAATCCAAATCGCTTGGGGCAGGTACTTGGTTATTTCGGTCAATCGTGGGATGCCCTTAGAGAACATGTTGAATTTGCTGCACCTTTACTTGAAAAAAGGATAAGAGATCCACAAGATGTCATCGCTTTAGTTGATAGAAGATTTAGGATATTTGATAGAATAGGAATAAACGCAATAGGGGAAGATGTGGGAGGGGTAGTTTGTTTTGCCTTGGCATTTAAAAAATTGGGATGAAAGATAGGACTGCTTAAAATCGATATTCTTCATCCTGATCCAATCTTAAATCTATCTAAAATTGTTTCCATAATTGGCTGGTATTTATCTAATTTACTTTTCTCAATTGCATAATGAAGTCTATATATAAATTTCCCATTTCTGAAGAAAATTGTTTTGAAGAACATTGGCTCAGGGCCATCATGAATCTTACCTTCTATTTCCATCGTGAATGCGTCTCTATCCTTGTATTGAATACTTTCTTTCTTCTTGATAACATCCTCTGGCTTTAACAATTGTTTCTCAAATGATTCGAACTCTTCTGCTGTTGTTTCATTTCCTTCCCAGATTTCTACAACAAAATCTTCAGATATTCTATCGTTATCATCTTCCAGCGGAGCAAAAAACTCAAATATACCGCTTTGGCTATCATCTATTCCCCAACCTTCAGGAAAGTATATTAAAAACATAGGAGAGGAATAATAGCTATAACCCTCATACTTAGACTTAAAAGGATTTTTATCAACAGGCTGAGGCGCAGGAGTATCATTAGGTTTGTATGAAGGAGGTGGCGAAGGCACAACAGCGCTATCATTTTTTGGTGGTTCTACAGTACTTTCTGTTTTCTTCTGTTCTCCACCTAAACAGCCAAAAAACAAAATCATTATTGCTAATGTCAAAACTAATATTTTCATATATTGGTTTAGAAAACAAGCTTTAAAAAGGTATTAACTGAAACATCTATTTAAATACTTTCTCCCACATAAATAATATGTTTTATCTGGTTAGTGTGATTCATATGTTATTAGCAAAGAGATTTGACCCAACTAGAAAATATAGCATGTCTCCGCAAATGCAAAGAGGCGTACGTAGATTTAAGGATAAGATGAGAGAGGGAGAAATATGTTTAGATGTACCTGCTGCATTTGATTGCGCAAGTTTAGTTACTAATGCAACATCAAGGCATGTTGCAGGATTTCTACGTGAACGGAATCTTTCATTAACATGTCATGTTGTCAATGGTTTTGGGGATTTTACTTCTGATTCTAGTACTGGGTTAAGAGAATTAATTCGTTATTGTAGAACAGAGAGAAATGGTTGCACTAGCTTACCTCAACAAGATGGCCATACAACTGATTTTCATCCTTTTCAAACATTCACTTATGCACTTATGGGAGGAATCAGACCTGAGCAATTATTATCTGATGGGGAAACTACACTAACAGATCTAGCAATGGCTAGCAGAAAAATTCATATAGACCGTATAGGCTACCAGGATCTGGGTCATTTTATGTTTGCTGTTGCGTATTTGCAACTAGATCCGGATCTTACTTTCATGGTAAATGAGCATAAGCTGACTGTTAAGCAATTAATAGAACTTGGTTTAATAGCGCATTCCGATGCATCAGAAGAACCCAGTGTATGCAGCGCATTTCATCTAACAGAAGGTCTTTGTGCTGCAGCTGCTAAAATCCCGGCTATGACACATCTTCTAGATGAAGCACAAGAATTATTAGATAGACAACTAGCACTACTTCAATTTATTGGCGCTATGATACATGATTCTAATGAAAACAGATGCCCAAATATTGAAATGGCAATAGAACTAGGACTTATCAATCCTGCAAAATTGATATTTCTTGCAGGGCATTTGTTAGAGTTAGCTGCTTTTGCAGAATTATTAGGCTATCAACTTACATTAGAGCAAAGAAACACAATTAGGTATGTTGCTAATGAACTTAACCGTGATTTCGCAGATGTTTTAAGATATATGTACACATCTGATTTTTCTTTTGTCTGCCATTTTAGAAGGGCAATAACATTACTAGCAGAGATTGAATTAGCAAAGCAAGAAGGTAGAGATCTGGATACTGTTGATCTCTCTTCTTATAGGGCAGATTTTGATATAGCACACAGTGACTATGGCTTTAGAACATCTATGGTTGGCGAAGTTGTATTTTTTGGGATTGAGAATCTTGCACTTATAGGATCTTTACTTCGTTCTTTGAGATATAGATAGTTTCCTCGTAACGTAGTCCGTATTCTTTAAAATAAACTGCTGGCTCAATAGCAAGCGCTGCATTCGCTAGTTTATCCTTTGATTTTTTTCCTAAACGCGGCGCTTCATGGACTTCTAAACCAACACCGTGCCCTATACTATGAATCATCGGTGGAAATTTATATTCTTTGATTAGTTTCTCGCTGTAAAGCGCAACATCTTTTCCAGTTTTAAAGCGTCTTAAATTCGCAACTATCTTGTTTGTTATTTCAATTAGTGAATTGTAATTTCCCTCTAGTTCTTTATTCTCTTCTGAATTCTTCAGGAAAAAACACCTGGTTAAATCAGCGCAATAATACTGATACTTAACTGCATAATCAATAAGTACCATATTGCCAAGCTTCACATTGCTGGCTCGATAATGCGGAAAGCTAGCATTTCTATCAGTTGCAACTATTGGCTCAAATGCAGGCTCTACATCTAGGTCTAAAGTTTCCCTAAGCAAAAATCGTTTTACATCCAGCTCAGTTCTCATTTTAGAAAAATCAATTGAATTGAATATTTCTTTTGTTATTTTCGCCGCACGAGCTATCTTTGATATTTCTTCTTTATTTTTAACTGCTCGTTGTGCTGCAAACTTCTCACTCGCATCAATCGGTTTACAAAATTTACTTAATTTTTCAAATAAGCGCATGCTTATTGCTGCGCCATCAACAAAAACCCTTCCTTTTAATTCTTTTTTAAGCGTTTCAATTGCATTTTCATAAACAATTACTTTACCATCAAATTGCTCGCGAGCTAGCGATTCGTTAAGTTTTGGAACAAAAAGCGTTCTTGTATCCTTATCTATTAGTAAAAAAGCGTGGTCAATATCTAATTTCGCAAAATAGTAAAAATTAGCATTAAACTGCTCGCCGCGATAGAGTAAAATAGGATAGTTCATAAGTTAAATAAAGAAAGAAGAAATAAATAGATTGGCCTTCAACCTATTGCTGTTCATAATACCATAATGGCATTAATGGCTTTGGAATTTTTTTGGTTACGTTAGTTGGTTTGCCTTTGAACAAAGGAGATAGCTCATTGATATTGCCACTTGCTAATCCCAAGTAGCTAGGTATGCTACTACTATAACGTAATAAAACCTTAGCTATGTTTTCTGTATTTTGAGCTCTAACTATCGCTGCATACGCAACGTGCGTAACTTCTGCATCTACACTTACTGTGTTTTCTTCAGCATTTATGTCGCATACTCTTAGCCTAACTCTTATTACTTGATCATTATTGCCATCGCCATCACTATCAACTATAAAACCTTTTTGTTCCTCGTCTCCTTCACTAAGCATTAGATGAAAACCTGAGCCACTTCTTTGTATTAAGATTTCAACCTTTGATCCAGTTTCTATATGCCCATCTGCAAATATAACATCAGGCAAATTTAGTGCAGTTATATCAATATCCTCGATGATTAACGGAGTGCCACCTATATTAAGCACCTCAGAACATGTCTCTGGGGTTGGTTCTGGGACTTCTGGCTCAATCTCTGGATTTTCAGGAACTTCTGGTTCATCTTCCTCGGGTAGAACTGGTGGCTCTGGTTCTGGAGCTGGTTCTGGTACAGGAATTAAGCTTACACTTGCCAAAACTTCTGCATTGCGTGCTGATGTTCCACCGCTGCAAACATTTGCACTTACTCTTAAATCACCTGCATCTGTGCTTATTGTTTTTTCAGCTGATTGTCCTACCTTTAGATATAAAAATTCTTTATGTTCTCCATTGTACTTTACCTGTAGGCTAACATAATCGTTAGAATATACGTTAACTAATACTAGCCTAACATTATTACCAAGATCAACATAAGCGCCTGGTGTTAAGACTGTGCCACCACATGCTGTTGGTATTGGAACTGGAGTTGGTTCTGGAACTGGTTCAGGTTCTGGAGTAGGTGGTACTTCTACTGGAGGTTCTGGAATCGGTGCTGGAGGAGTTGCTAAGCTTACACTTACTGTTCCTTTTGCTGTTCTTGCAGTTGAATCTGCTTCACAGACATTTATTTGTAGACTATCTCCACCTGTTCTATCATTAGATACTGTATATGTTGTTCCTAATGTAGCAGTTAAAAATGTAACAAATACACCATTCTTTAATATTTTTAAAACAGGTCTGCTTCCTGCATTGAGCTGTAACCTGCGCCATCTAAAGAAGGTGCACTACATGCTGGAACTGTTGGTGCTGGACTTGGAGCTGGTGCTGGAGCAGGAACTGGTGTTGGTTATGGTTCTGGTGCTGGACTTGGGGCTGGAGCTGGCTCTGGAGCTGGTGAAGGACTTGGGGCTGGAGCATTCACAGTTACTTTAAAATCTGCCCATGCTGGATTATCAATATTACTTGCACTGCATACTTGGATAGTTACATCTGGGTAAACCGTAGATGTTTTTGTTTGACCTGGAGAAATAGCTAACAATCCACTCTGCCCATTCTTAACAATATTAAAAGAAGCTAAATTACCAGAATAAACCTTAAATAATTGTATAGAATATTCTCCTTGTGAAGTACTTTGACTTGCACTTAATACACTGCCTCCACAGCTAGATGCTGCAGGTGCTGCTGCAAAAGCAAAACTAGCTAAAAAAAGAAATAAAAATAAACCAAGTTTTATAGCATTCATTTTACCAAACCCCCCAACTTTGTATAAAATAAAAAAAATAAAAATTATTCATTGCTTAATGTACAAGCTCCGCTTACCTTTACAAAGTACCCTTTTAATGGTTCTAGAGATTCTGCCTTATTCCATCTCCTTGCTGCGTTATCGTATTCATAAGGTCCTCTTACAATATTACAATCGCTTTCTAAGTCTGATAATGCAACGCTTCTTGGAACGCTTATTGTATTCCAACCTGCATTTAGACTTAATTGGAATTCCTCTTCAGGCTCTCCGCTTAGTGTAACTGTACATGCATTATATGTTCTAAACCAATAACCTTTTCCAACCCCTAAAGAGCTTGGATGTTCATAGCTACCTCGGGTTGTATTAAGAGCTGCTGGCAAATATGCAAATATATTGCTTGGATAGAATGCACAAGTTGTTGTTGCGCTGTTTATATTTAAACCAAATGGAACTGAAAATAAATTCCATCCCCTGCGCATATTTAATGTATACACAAGTTGCTGTGGCTCTGGAAATAATGGTGGTAATGGTTCTACTAGTGGACTGGTAGGTAATACTGTATCAGCATTTACTGTGCCACCTAATGGACCTGGAGCTGGGGTTGTTGGCGTTGTTACATTTGGAAGTGGACTAGGAGCTGGTGCTGGTTGTGGTGCTGGAATTGGAGTCACTGAGTTTAAGCTTACCAAAACCTCTGCATTACGTGCTGATGTTCCACCGCTGCAAACATTTACATTTACTCTTAAATCACCTGCATCTGTGCCTATTGTTTTTTCAGCTGATTGCCCTACTTTTAGATATAAAAATCCTGCGTGCTGTCCTCTGTATTTCAATTGCAAACTTAGATAATCGTTAGAATATACGTTAACTAATAATAATCTAACATCATTACCAAGATCAACATAAGCACTTGGGGTTAAGACTGTACCGCCACATGTTGAAGCTGGAACTGGAATAGGAGCTGGAGTTGGTGCTGGAGTTGCTAAGGTTACACTTACTGTTCCTTTTGCTGTTCTTGCAGTTGAATCTGCTTCACAAACATTTACTTGTAGGCTATTCCCATTGTTAGAAACTGTATGTGTTGTTCCTAATGTAGCAGTTAAAAATGTAACATGATTTCCATTTTGAGCTGTAACCTGCGCCATCTAAAGAAGGTGCACTACATGCTGGAACTGTTGGTGCTGGACTTGGAGCTGGTGCTGGAGCAGGAACTGGTGTTGGTTCTGGTGCTGGACTAGGAGCAGGTACTGGGCTTGGTGCTGGTTGTGGTGCTGGAGTTGGGGCTGGTGCTGCTGTAACTATACTAAATGTTAGTTTAACATCAGCCCAGTTCTCTGCATTGCTTGCACTACATAACTCTATTGCAACAGATTCACCATTGCTGCTATAAACTCCACTTTGTCCTGGATAAACAGATTTAAACGTTAGATGTTGTCCATTTTTAAGAACCTGGAAACTTCCCATATCCCCAGAATAAACATCAACTAGTTTTACGCTATAATCTCCTTGAGAAACAGTTTGACCTTTAGTTAAAACATTGCCTCCACAGCTTGAAGCTGCAGGTGCTGCTGCAAAAGCAAAACTAGCTAAAAAAGATACTGCCAAAACGAACAATACAAAATATTTCATATTTATCACGTTGTTAAATTTGGTTAGAAAGGTTTTTAAACCTTGACCATTTCTTTCCACTTGTAATGCAAACTGCTTGCCCACCATTAAATCACCAATCTTTACTTTATTTTATTTTATTTAAATAGATGATTATGAAAAGCTTTTTTTTATACCAAAAGTAGTAATAATATAGTCTGTAATTTATAAAAATACTTCTTACATACTTTTCTCTTTTTAACAATCATAATCTATAAAATTCGCCTTCTTTCCTATTTCTGTAGTAACCATAAATCAATAATGCAACTATTAGAAATAGCGGAATAAATAACACATGCAATGGAGATAATGAAAAACCAGCCTTTGTTTCTTTTACATTAACATCTTCAAGGGTTAAAACTGCCTTAACTGTCTTGCTCTTCACAACTACGCCTGGTTCTTTAATTAATGAAAGCTTGTAATCTCCAATGAATTCAAGTGGTATAACAACTGCGCCGTGTTCATCAGCAGTTAACATCTGCTCTTCACCTTTCGGACTGATTATACTTACATTTGCAAATGACATTGGCTCACCATTTCTATATGCTGTAGCAGCTAGTTGATCGCCAACATTTCCGCTATCATTAGCTAATATATCATATGTCTCTGATGGCTGATTAGCATAATTTTGTTCACTCTTAATACAGTTTGTAAGGCGCGCTGTTTCTGTTGCAGTGTAT
>JAGVWJ010000044.1 GCA_018304385.1 Microcaldota archaeon | reverse complement strand
TCATTGTATGGCATATTGTCGCTACCCCAAGATTTGTTGGTCTCGCTCAAGCGAACACAATCAATTGACCAAGAGCATCTTTCAGCTCGCCATCACAGTACTCGGTCCCATATATAAGAGAGGTAACTAATCTCTGATCAAACTTTCCATTTTCGTATTTGCAGGTCATGCTCTTTCCTTCCAGAAGAGTCTTCATCTCCTCTGTCTCATTTGCGTTCAAACTTACCAGAGTCTTTGTAAAAATGCAATCTTTTGATGAATATTTAAGGACTCCAAAATCTTCTGTAAGGGTTAGACTAGTATCTTTACAGTCATTTGCCGCAGAAATGAAACACGTTTTATCATTGCACCCAGTTATTGCAGGAGGAGATAGTGCTGGAGGAGTTGTAGATTGGTTCTGAGAAGCTTGCTGATTGGATGAGACACATCCTGTAATAAACATCCTATTTATCTCCAGGCAAACCAACAAGCTCATTCACAATACTGTATGAATCTGAGTAGAGTATATTGTAAAGCTTCATGGACCATGTTTTTTTGTCTGCCGCAGCTTCTTTAGGAAGGTTCACATCATATATTGTTCCACCTTGCCATCTATTCATGTCATCACCAAGCGTTCGCACTATATTACTCTTGTCTACTGTTGGGAATTCTGAAAAACCGAAATCTTCAGCAACTTTCTTCTTAAGCTCATTTTTTGTGTTCTCAAAGATATTCTTGTTGCTGGCAGCTCTGTCAAAATACGCAAAGTATTCGTCGTATTTTCCCTGCTGCTTTTTCAGCTCAGCCACATCCCAGTTCGCCCAGAAGTTGCTTGGATCTTTATCAAGTATAACCTTGTACTCTGCTTCTATTTTTGATTCTAGTTGATTGAGCTTATTTTTTTCGTCTTTGATTAATTCCTCTAATTCTTTAACAGAATCCGCGAATTCAGAATTCCGTTTAAAGTCTATCTCCTGCTGATGTATATTCATTAAGCTGCGCAAAGCTGAACCTTCATTCAAGTCATGGCGGGCATTAGAAATTTCTGACCTCAAATACTCTGTTGATGGCGGCTCAACTGGCGGGATTACTGGTACAACTGTGGGTGCCGGGCATCCTTTGTAAGCTGTTCCTCTTAAGGTAGTAGAACCGCTACATGAACCGTATGAGTCACTATAATCCCAATAATATTTTGCAGCGAAGCTAGAGCAATCTTGACTAAACGTGATATCATATGAAGATAATACTGAAGTTCCTGAGCCATCCGGGATAGTTCTGCCTGGTATATGAAGTATATTCCCTTCAAATACCCCACTAACATCACCGTGAACGAAGTTATTTATCTTTGCACTTGTTAGATTATGTATTATAGATATAGTATATGGCGCAGTAGTAGTTTCACCACCACAAGCAGTTTCATCTTCAGTGACATCTACGCGCCATTGACTAGTACCTACATAACTCGACCACGTCCACGGAAGGCTAACTTCAGCGCTAACTGTGGATACAAAAAAAATGAGCAATATTAAAATTTTAGGCATGCACTAGTATCTTTGGATAAGTTATTTAATCTATTTTTTAATTATTGATTTATTTTTTCTCGAACTTTCTTACAACAATTCCAGCTTCTTTAAGCAATTTAATGCTCTGGTCAACAAGTGGATATTCAGCATTATAAACTACTTCGCCAATTCCAGCATTTATTATCATTTTTGTGCAAAGCAGGCAAGGCGAGAATGTAGAATATATGCTTGAACCTTTAATTGCAATTCCATGATATGCAGATTGAACAATCGCATTCTCTTCTCCATGAGAGCAAACACAATCTGCTAAATTTTTTCCGCTTTCTGTATTGCTATTGCATCGCTCGCACCCGCCTTCATTACAATTGCGCGCACCACGAGGCGTTCCATTATAACCTGTACTGATAATGCGCCTATCCTTTACAATTATTGCAGCAACTTTTCTTTTCATGCAATTACTGCGCGATGCTACTACACTTGCAATACTCATAAAATATTCGTCCCAACTAGGCCTTTCAACCATAAAATCACCGCCCAAATCAGCTAATACATGAGCTATATCATCATAAAGCTTTGAAAAATCGCCATCATTAACAATTGTTTTATTTGCAAGTGCAGCAGTTGCCTCAATATTCTGCTTTTTCTCATCCTTGTTTGCACGTTCTGCATTTTCTAATGCTAGGAATTCCTTAAATGTCTTTGGATCGCTTTCACGATTGCGCGCAACCATACGTTCAAATCTAATTTGTGCTGGTGCAGTTACATAAACAAAAGTAAAATCCTTTAGCTTCATAAGTTCTTTTGCTTCAGCTGGATTGCGAATAGAGTCAATTACATAGTTTTTATCTTGTTTTAGTTTAGCGACAACTGCTTTTGCGAGTGCAGCGGCATCTTTGCTACGAAGCTCGTTTGCCTTCTTAATTAAATTATCTCTTGTAATTTCTTTGCGTTCACTAACTAACGCTTCACGTACAACATCGCTTAATGAATAATATTCAAATCCTTTTTTCTTTAAATGCTCTGCAACAGTTCCTTTGCCTGCGCAATTTTCTCCTGTTAAACCGATAAACATGTTAGTACCTCTAGAACTTTCGATAGCCAAAGATTTTATTATATGTTGGATGGTCAATTAGATCCAAAACTACGCAAAGTACCTCTACCTTATCTCCACGCAATGTATAAATAAGGCGCCAGTAGTTAAACAAGTTCATTTTCCACAAATTATTTATCTCATATGTAGTAAGATATTTAGAGGGAAACAACTTCTTTGGAATTTGAATGCCAGAATCTGGCGCGTATTTTAAACGTTCAATTTTTTCATCAATTGATTTTAATAATTTTTGATTTTCTGAATTACTCATCGCTTTTTCTTTCTCGTTTTTTACTATCTCTAGTAATTTTTGGTACTCCTGTTCCGCTTCTTCAGCAAAAATAACCCTAATAATCCTACTAATGCTCAACACCTTTTCTTATTGCTTGACTAAGCTTCTTACTCTGATTATATATCCATACTACACCTTTTTCTGAGATATATATTTTTCCACTATCTTCTAGATAATGAAGAATAAGATTGAGTGTTTGGTGCATTATCTTGCCTCCAAGGGCTCTTTTAATTGCTTCTCTGGATAATGCTTTTTGAGCGTTCATTAAAACCTCTTCTACTTGTAAAACAGTTTTAAGTGTAGGATAATGAAGTACTTCCTCTTGTAGCAATTGTGTAGCATAGCTCATAAATATCACCTTATATAAGTTTATATATAGATAAGTTTATAAAACATGTGGAAACAGTTTAACTATAACTATTTACTAAATTCCGCCAACTTCTTATCCCCATAATAAAGTGAATAACTATTTTTCTCTGCAATTATATTAAAATAAAAACTAACGTTTATTTCTTCATTCGCTTTTAAAATTGGTGTGAATACGCTTGATAACTTGCCATAAACAGGATAAAAACTCTTATCACTATCCTTAATATAAAAATCATCTCTTATTAGATACTGCGGCCTGTTTAATGTGTTTTTTATTTTCGCGTCAAATCGAACCAACTTAGATTTTTCAGGCGCATGGGCAAGATAATAACCTGTTTGCGTAACGTTAAAGCTAAATCCAACATAATCTGTTGCATTTGCGAGAGGTTTTGCATTAGATGAAAATTCCATGTCTCCAATCTGTGATTTTTCCTTTTCACCATACTGCCTAAGCGGAATATCTAAACGTTTTTCTTTATTCTTGAATTTAATTATTAAATTGCCTTTATTATAAAATGATTTGGGAACTTTGTTATATGGTAACAGTAGCGTTATATAATCTTCTTTGAAATCGCTTTCTTTTATATCGAATATTTCTTTATAGAGAATACCATCGTTATCTAATATATTAAGTTCAATAGTTCCGTCTGCCTTTATTTTTTTATCTAATTCAATAAAATCAACATGGATAGCATATTGTGTTTCATGTGATAGCACTTCTGCATTAAGTTCTAAAGTGTCTGGCTTACTTCCTTGCTCTGCATGAAACGTTTGATTTGGCAAGTATAGATAAAGCTCTGCGTAAGAGAATTGCTTATTTGTATCTAATTTTAGATATCGTTCGAGAATAAATTTCTCATCTATTTTCTTAAAATCTCCTTGTCTTACAAAAAATTCTCGATCGTAAAGTGCTTCTCCATCGCTAGCTAGTAATAAAAGTTTGCCATTGGCCTGCTCTGGGGCAGTATTTCCAGATAAAATTACTGTTAGAATTACCTGATCATCATTCTGTGATAAACGCATTGACTCTGCTTGTAAAGGAGTATTTTCTGAGGTGCAGCCAAATAGCAATAATAAAAATAGAAGATAAAAACGCATTGGATCACTCAAACAAAATATTTTTTCACCTTGGCCTTTGTTTCTTGCAAAAGCTGCTTCTCCTCATCACTCAATAGATTCATTTGTTTTTCCCATTTTACAAGCTCTTCCTCACTGATAAATACATAAAGATTATCGCCTTCGCTTAGATTTTTACCATAATGAATACCATCGCAAGAAATAGCCAGCTGCATGTTTTTTGTTGCTTCATCTACGGATTTCTTTTCATGCTGTATTTCTCTTATCTCTCCGACTATTTCGCCTTGAGCATTCATCATCCTATACCCTTTTTTCACCCGACCTGCAAGCACTTGTACTCCGAATATTGCTGGCTTACTTACCCTAAAGCAAAATCCAGGCAATGCTTTTATTTTGCCTGGCCAAGGAAACTTAAGTACCATCTCTTTCTTTTCTTTTTCTTTTTCTTCAGCTAGCCATTCTTTATACAAATCTACTAACTTGTATATAATATTGCTCCAAATTATAGGTATATTACTTGCTTCTCCCTCTTCTTTCGCCTCATCAAGTGTAGGTACATTAAAACCAAAGATAGTGCCCAAATATTTATTTTCATTTGAAACTGCCTTTGCTGCAATAACATCTTTTCTTGTGATCTTACCAACACCTACTTGCTTGACTGGGATGTTCTCTTCTTTTAATAACATTAAGATTGCTTCTACGCTACCTAAACTATCTGCTTTTAGCACTATACCAAGATCAGCATTTTCTACTAGTACATGCTTAAATTGTTGTTCTATTTCTTGTTTATCCTTTTCAAAATCCTGCACAACTTTTATTGGCGAGCCAGGAAGTGCATTATCCAAGTCTGGTGCAAATATTTTTACGCCAGCAGCTGCAGCAACCTCATCTAAATAGGTAAATTTCTCTCCTCCTTGTAGATTTGGCTCAAGCAATCCACGCACATTAGTTGTTTTTATGCCATCACTACTTAGAAACATTATCTCGTTGCCTTTGCGTAAGATGCCTTCGTATATAATTACATCAACAGTTGTACCTAGTCCTTTCTCTTCTTTTACTTCCATTATGTTTCCTTTTGCTGGGCCGCTTACTTCTATGCGCAATGCGTTCTCAAGGAATTTTTGGCTTAAGCCTGAGATTAGAACGAGCAATTCGCTTAGTCCTTCTTTTGTTTTTGCACTAATTGGAATTATCGCAATTTGTTTGCTAAAATCAGTTATGCGATCAAATCGCTCGCTATCAAAACCATACTCTGATATTTTCCCTATTATTTCGTAAAGTTTTTCGTCCAAACGCTCACGTAAATGTTGTGGCTGTTTTTCCAAGCTCTCTAGAAAACTGGTTGTAGCATAGCTTTTCCAACCTGTTAGCAAATCTATTTTATTTACTGCGATTACGAATGGAGTTTTATACTCTTTTAGGATTTTTATGCTTTCAATTGTTTGAGGCTGGAATCCTTGCTGGATATCAACTACAAGAATAGCAATATCTGCAATGCTTCCGCCACGTTCGCGCAGATTAGTAAACGCTTCGTGGCCAGGAGTATCGACAAAAAGTAGGCCTGGAATTTTTAAGTCAAAGCGCATTTTAGCGCTAACTGTTTTTGAAAGCGCGTCAATGTCTTCTCTACTAACATAGCTTGCGCCAATCATCTGCGTTATGCCGCCTGCTTCTTTTTTTGCAACTCCTGTACCGCGCACGCTATCAAGAATCGTCGTTTTACCATGATCAACATGTGCAAGTACAACTACTATTGGACTTCTAATTAGCATAAATATCACTGCTTTGA
>JAGVWJ010000060.1 GCA_018304385.1 Microcaldota archaeon | reverse complement strand
ATAAATAAAACTCCAGAAAAATTAATAGAACAACCAAAATGTTTAGATAGCGATGAAAAAGATTTCTTTACAAAAGGTGAAGTAAAAGCACAAGGCAGAGGTTATACTGATGTTTGCACTAGCCCAGAAACAGTAAAAGAATTCTATTGCCAAGATGAACAAGTTCAAGATCTTATAAAAAATTGCCCTGTAGGTAGCAAGTGCGAAGATGGAAAATGCAACAAATTCGAACCTATTTGTAACGATAGTGATGGCGGTTTAAATGAAAGCTATTATGGCGAAGTGATATTCGAGGAATCGAGTGGAATTACTTATAATTATACAGATGGTTGCAAGGATTTGTACACATTAACTGAATATTATTGTGAAGGTAATATCGCTAAATCACAGATTGTTGCATGCATTCCAAATAGAGGTGAACAATGTTTACGTGGTGCGTGCCAAAAACCAAAAGAGTGCGGTGATACAGATAGTGGAATAAATTCATTTGTGCCTGGCATCGTTAAAGTTGTTGATAAAACAATTGATGCAACCCCACGTGAATTTACATATGAAGACTATTGTTCAGATAATACTACTTTGATAGAATACTACTGTGATGAGTATGAAACGGCTGTTTTTCAGAATATTTCGTGCACTAATAATTGTGATAATGCTAGTTGCTAAACAACTCCTCCAAAAAACAAATGCCTCACCTTTTTCTCATTGCGCAGCTCGCGACCGCCTTGCATTGCAATGCTACCGTTTTCCATTACAATTATTTTATTAGCAATTTCCATTGCCTGTTTTGCATTTTGTTCCACTAGCAAAATGCCTGTGCCAAGCTCGTTTATTTCAACAATTTTTCTGAATATCTCATTCATTATTTTAGGTGAAAGTCCGGCACTTGGCTCATCCAAAAGAAGAAATTCTGGTTTATCCATTAATGCTCTTGCCATGGCAAGCATTTGCCTTTCTCCACCGCTTAAGAAGCGAGCATCACTAAACCGTCTTTCTTTTAATCTTGGGAACAATGAGAAGATCTCTTCCTCAATTTTTGTTTTTTCACCTTCAACAAAGTCCCTTCCCATCTCCAAGTTTTCTTGTACAGTTAGCGTTCCAAATACATTCTTATTTTGTGGTGAATAGCTTAATCCTATTCTCGCAATGCCATAGGTTTGCATTTTAGTAATATCTGCTTTATTGTAGACTACATTGCCGCTATAGACATTACACATTCCAAAGATTGTTCTTAGCAACGTGCTTTTGCCTGATCCATTTGGACCAATAATTACAGTTATTTCTTTTGGCGATGCGGCTAGTGAAACATTATTTATTATCTGCAATTTTTCATAACCTGAATTTATATTTTTTAGTTCCAACATATTTATTCGCCGATATATGCAGCTAATACTTTTTTCTGCTTTAGTACTTCGTTTGGCTTGCCTTTTGCAATTGATTTTCCTTCATCCATAACTATAACATGTTCGCATGCATCAGCAACAAATTCCATATCATGTTCTATTATTACAATCGTTTTTCCTGCTTGCTTCAGTTTTTTTATCACTTGCTTAATACTCTCACGTGCCTTTTGAAATAATCCGGCAGTTGGTTCATCCATTAAAATAATTTCAACATTGCGCATTAAACATCTGGCAATCTCAACAATGCGCCTTTGGCCGTAAGATAAGTCATCTGCGCTTTTATCCAAATCTATGCTAACTCCAATCATCTCAAATACGCGCTTAGCTTTTTCTTCAAATTCGTCATCGCCAAGTTTATCAGCAGAATTATTATATGCCAATAAAAGATTTTCTCTTATTGAAAGATTTTTGAACAAACGTGGAATTTGAAATGTTCTTGCAAGGCCTAATGCAACAATTTCCTCTGGTTTTCTTCCAGTTATTATTGTATTATTTATTCTCATTTCGCCTGCATCAGATTCAGTAAATCCAGTTATCACATCAAACAGCGTGGTTTTACCAGCGCCATTTGGCCCTACAATTGCAGTTATGCTATTTTTGGTTATTTCTAAATCTAGATTATCAATTGCCCTAATGCCATCGAATGATTTTTGTAAGTTTTTTATTTTAATAATAGGCCCAAGGCTCACTGCCCAAGGCTCACTGCCCGCTTTCATTTATATCCACCTTCCCAAATATTCCACGTGGTCTAATGTATAAAACAATTAAGAGAATTACAGATAATACTAAATACCTGGCTAATCCAATGATTGCCTCAGGCATTTCAACAAATCGTAGCGCCTCTGGCAAACTGTAAAATATAATTGTTCCGATTATTGATCCTTCCAAGCTGCCTAATCCACCAATAACCAACATACCAAGAACTAATAACAGGTCGTTAAATGTTATTAGCGTTGGTACAACCACTGTTATGAAATGTGCATAAAGCACGCCGCCAAGCATCGCAACAATCGAGCTTATTATTAGGGATATGGTTTTGAATTTCTCGGTATTATACCCAAGTGACTGCATCGCAGTTTCATCATCACGAATTCCTTTGAATATTAAGCCAAACTTGCTTTGTACAAGTTTTTTTAGTAAGAAAAAAACAATTGCTAATATAAAGAGCATCAGTGCAACATACGCTAACTGATTTGTTATTGGTGATATTTCAAATCCAGGCAGTTTTACTCTATTAATCCCTTTAATGCCAAATACTCCGCCTGCTAGATCCCAATTCTGTGCAACAATCTGGACCATAAAAATTAATGTCAAGCTAGCAACTGCAAGATAATCTGATTTAAGTTTTACAGTTGCCCTTGCAAGAATATAAGATATTATTGTAGTAACTATTGTTCCAATTACTATAGCCTCAATAAATCCCAAGCCGAGTTTAAAAGAAATAGCTGCAGCATATGCACCAATACCAAAAAACGCAATATGAGAAACAGTAAGCATACCAGTAAATCCAATAGATAAATTCATTCCTAGTATTACTAATGAGAATATGATAATTGTGCCAAGAACCTGCAAAAGATATGGAATGAATGATGTAAGTTCGGTCATATCATCTAGACTCTCCCCTTCTTTCCAAATATCCCATGAGGTCTAAATATCAAGAAGGCAAAAAGCAATGCAAATGCAAACAAATCCTTAAATCCAGAAGGCATGTAGAATCCCATAATGCTCTCTGCCATTCCTAGGAAATATCCGCCAAATATTGCACCAGGTATGTAGCCTAAACCACCAATTACTGCTGCAGTTATAGCGCGCAGCATTATTGTGCTTGCCATTGCAGGTTCTATTGCTCGCTCTAAGCCCAGCGTTATACCGGTAGCACTAGCAAATAATCCAGCAATAAAATATGTTTTAAGAAAAACCTCCTTTGAATTTATGCCAGCTATCTCTGCAAGCTCGTAATTATCTGCAACAGCGCGCATTTCTTTTCCTATCTTTGTATATTTTAGTATCGCGAAAAGCATGCCAGCGAATATTATTGCTGCAATAATTATACCAAGTTCGATTTGGCTAAATACCGTGCCTAAGGCTTCTATTGGCAGAATTTCTACTCCTTTTATTGTTTTTGTATCAGTGCCAAATGCTAATTGTACTAGCGCTTGCGCGATAAAATAAACGATTATTGATACGATAAATAGTACTGCCTTACTCGCCTTTTTATTCATAAAAGCGCGATAAACAAAGTTTTTTAGCAATACTGCAACTATTGCGCCAGTAAAAATCGAGATTAATATCGCAGTGAAAAGTGAATCACCCAAAACTGGAAACTGAGAACTGGAAACAGAGAAGAATGCATAAGCTGCGACTAGCACAATGGCTGCATGCGCAAAATCAATAAATTTCGTTACTGAATAAGTAAGTGCAAATGCAGTAGCTATAATGGCGTATATACTACCAGTTATTAATCCATTAATAAAGAGTTGAGGTAAAACTTCCAACATGCCATCTCCAACCTTATCTAACCCTTTAGCTTCTGCAGCTTTTCCGTATAAACGCTTTCGAGCTTTTCGTTCACATTGTGCATTTCGTATGTACTAGCTAAAAAGTAGCAAAGGCCCAAAATTTCCACTAGCTCGTATTGAGCCATGTCATGTTTTTCTTTTTCTATGCTCCCAGCGAGCTCGCCCACTTCTTTAGTTAAATGGATAAATGCCTTGTTACGGTCGCTGCCGAATTTGAGCTTATAATATTCGATTGCATTCACGCTACCACCTTTTCCTATTTTCTATATCTTCTTACGTGTTTTAAAACATTATTAGCTATATTTACATTAACTATTTATATAATCGTGGGAGGGATAAGATGAAGAAATTGCTATTATTATCTGTTTTATTTGGTATGCTGTTAATTGCAGGATGTTTCCACGATAAAGGAGCACCAACCCCAGCACCTGCTCCAGCTCCAGAACCAACACCGGCTCCAGCACCACAACCAACAGCACCTCCACCAGCAGCTAAAGAACCCTTAAAAGTAGGCTATGTAGGTCCGCTAACAGGTGATGCAGCTGTTTATGGCATTCCGCTTCAACGCAGTTACGCATTAGCAATAAAAGAAGTAAATGCAAAAGGTGGCGTAAACGGCAAACAATTAGAGCTTGTAAGTGAAGATGGCAAATGCACCTCGAGCGATGCAGCAACTGCAGCTCAAAAATTAATTAATGTTGATAATGTTAAGCTAATATTTGGCGGCGTGTGCTCTAGCGAAACGCTTGGTATGGCGCCTATTGCAGAACAAGCTGACATAGTAGTTCTATCACCTAGTTCGACAAGTCCAGAAGTAACTACAGCAGGTGATTTCATATTCCGGGTAGCTCCGAGCGACGCGCTTGGCGGCGAAAAGCTCGCAGCTTATGCAGCCAAAAACGGGTGGAAAAGGGCAGGTATAATAAATGAACAAAAAGACTTTCCAGCAGCTTACGCGCAGGCATTTAAGAAAAGCTTTACTGCAAAAGGAGGCATAGTAGTCACGCAAGAAACATTTACCAGCGAGGAAACAGATGTTAGTGCGCAAGCTCTTAAACTAAAGACATTTAATCCAGATGTAATTTTTGTTGTTACTCAAACGCCAGCAAAATCTGCAATGGTTTTAAAGAAAATAAAATCACTTAACATAAATAAACCAATACTTGGCGGTGAAGTGGAAATACTTCCAGATACAATTAAAGAGGCAGGAAATGCAGCTGAAGGCGTAGTTGGCGCAAGGGCAAAATTCGATGAAGAAGATCCATCGGTTCAGGAATTTTTATCAAAATACGAAAGCGAGTACAATGAGAAAAACGAAGTCGGATATTATAGCGTACTTGCACGTGATTCTGTCTATTTAGTTGCGGATGCGATAAAGAAAGGCAATTATGGAGGAGAAGCGCTAAGAGATTATTTATACTCAGTAAATGAATGGCCAGGTATGATCGGTCCGATAACAATTGATCAGAATGGCGATTCTGTCTTAGATTACGATATATTAAAGGTTAAGGATGGGAAGGCAAGTAAAGTAGAATAATTCTTTTTTTACTTTTTATACTTATGATCGATAACGAGACTAAACTTAAAATATATATGCTAATTGTTAGTCGCTATAAGCAATCGATATCAGAGAAAGAGCAGAAAAGTATAACAGAAATACGCGAGCGTTGCTCTCCTTACAACGATTTTATTAAAAAATTAAAAGAACGTTTAGTTGGCGAGGTTGTAAACTATTCTTATGAACAGGATTTTTTGCATGCAGTTGAGCGTATTTTAGAATACTCTCGTAGCATTAAGAATTTTGAATTACTTATCCAATTTTGGATGAATTTTGAAGAAATAGATGAGATTAAGGCAGCTAATACACTTGACAAGGGCAATATTGATCGTTGCATTGTTGCGTGTCTTTTGTAGCGAAAAAGCGCGTGTTCTTGTTACAAAAAATAAGCGAAATTATGCTGGCTTTGAGTATAAAGATAAAAGATACTTGATAACCCCTGAAACTGGTTCTTTGTTAGTTGGCGAGGATGCTGAAAAAATAATTCAAAATGATCCGCTAGCTTATAGTTTTAGCGACCTACTATTCGAATCATATGAAGAATAGTAGGGTTATGAACGAATCATCGTTCATCTGATCTTTTATTCGAATCTTATGAAGAATAAAAGAGCTAGCAATCGATTCGTCGATTGCTGGACCTACTATTCGAGTCATATTCAGAACCAACTAAGTTTTTTCGATTCGTAACATGTGAGTTTATCTCGTTTGGTTTGACACAATGGCAAAAAAATTGTGTCAAATATTGAAAAATATTTTTTTGCAAATTTTTCAATGGTTCTGAATAGACTGATCCGATCCTGAAATGCGATTAGTATTTTGGGAGCTAGTGACCGGAGGTCGCTGGACTTTTTTTGGAGGATCAGGATACGAAGAGTAGGAATTAAAAATATGGTAATCTAATTGTATTTATGCCAGTTTCCCAAGTAAATATGCAGGTTAGCACATTAATCTTGTTTGCATTGCTGTTCTTAAGCAGCATTAATGCTGAAACAATATACGTTTTTGGCAATTCTTCAGGTAACATGAGTATCACCACATCTAGTATCCCTGGTTCTTGGACTTACGGAGTTGAATTTCAGGATCTTAATATCTATTTCAAAACTAAGTTGACTAGCTCAGATGCAGTGCATTTTGAGGTTGAGCATTTAGATGAAGATAGGAGTATTGACTATCAGTTGCAGAATGCAAACGAAAGTACTGGAATCGTTTCTGGCAATAGCATAACCTACCCGCTAGTGTTTAATTACACAAATATTACTTATCGCATTACTCCAAATCATTTGGTAAAGATAATTTCAATTAGTAATGAAAGTGCCCCAACCAATATTACTTTCAAAATCAAGCGTGAGCGTGATGATGTAGATTATCGCATAATTTCAGATGGTTCAATAACGTTTTATGATGAGGATAATGGGGGCCGTTTATTTGCAATGAAAAAGCCAGAAGCCTATGATAGCGCAGCGAATACAATTAATGTTTATCAGGCTGTACGCGTATCAGGTCCAAATATTTTTGTTGATATAATAGTAAATGAAACAAATATGACAGGGTTTCTATACCCGATTACAATTGACCAAACCACTGGTGCATGCAGTAGTTTGGATAATACAACAAGCGAATATGTTCTTTCTGCAAATATTTCAGGAGTTTTTGGCACATGCTTTGCAATTGCTGCAAATAATGTAACGTTAAACGGTAATGGGAATTCAATTGGCGGAGATCGTAGCGGTGTTGATTACGGAGTAAATGTTGGAGCATACCAGAATGCAACAATAAAGAATCTGATTGTTTATAATTTTGATAGCGGGGTACTGGTTTCTGGTGGTACAGGAAATAATATAACCGATAATACTTTTTACAATAACACTAACGGTGGCATTATTATTTCTCAGAGTTCTAATACATTTGTATCAAATAATACAGCGTATAAAAATAGTCATGGTTTTATCCTTTCTTCTAGCTCAAATAATAATCTGTATACTAATACCGTATATAATAACGCCCTTCACGGTTTCTTGTTACAAAGTGGTTCTAATAATAATGTTCTAATTTCAAATTTTGCATATAATAACTCACAGTATGGGTTTGTTTTGAATGCCGTAACAGGTATTAATCTTAGCCAAAACAATGCAACAAATAACCTACTTGCGCAGTATCAATTCTTGCAAGCTGCTAATGCAACTTTTACAGGTTCAAATCGCGTTTTCCAAACACCATCAGCAGCATTAGACTTAAATATTAGTGGTGGTAGCAATGTTACCACCTTAGTAGGTTCTACATACAATAACTTTACATCAGAGAATCTTACAATCTTCTTCCATAATGCAATTAATGTCTCTATAAAATTCATGACTAATAATTCAGCAGGTGCAGTCAACTCATTATGTAGTTCTTCAGATCCAGAATCCTGTAATCTAGTTAATTTCAATGGATTTAATACAATTTTAAATATATCAAATACTTCTGGTAGTGCAACAATAGACTTAGGTATTTATTTCAATGTATCTGAGTTTAATGACACTATAGAAAGAACTACTGTAAAAATAGGAAAATATAATAATGGTTGGCTAGAAGTAGGAAGAACGGTTTATGATGGCACTATTGGATCAGTGCGACTTGATGGGATAACTAGCTTTAGTTTATTTGGTGCAGTTGCATTTAAGACTAAACCAAATCCAGTTTCTACAGATGCAAGTTCATCTAGCAGTTCAACCACTGTTAGTTATTCCCAAACTGAAAATTCCGTAGAGATAGTTGCAGATTCAGAAGGCAACCCTGTTTCAAACGTTGTTGTTAGAGTTATACTTGATACCCCATACGGGGGCGTTGTAGAAGAAAAAACAACAGATGAAAACGGGAAGGTAGCTTTTGATCTATCCAAAAAAGGGAGCTATAAAATAGACTTTACAAGGCCTGGCCACCCAAAACCTGATAGCATCACATTTGATTTTAACCCAACAGTTCCAGAAACCTCAGAAAGAAACGATATGATAAAAGTAGCACCAGAACCTCCAGTAAAGCCAATTTCAGAATTAGTAGAATTATCTCCTGAACCCGAGATCGAGTCTGTTCCAGTAGTTTATAATTTATTAGAAAGTGGAGATGTAAAATTGGGTGAGGACTATTTGGTAAAAGCAATAAAAAATAATGGTCCATGTGACCTATGCGATGCGGTTATAAAATATCCAAGTGGAGAAGAAACACAGTTTAAAACTAATGCAAGAGGTGAGATTAGAGTAGCACTGTTGTTTGCTGGTCAATACGATGTTTCATTGCTTGATGATAAAGGATTGGTTGTGGAAAAAAGGTCTATTACTGTAGATGCAGAACAACCTTTTATAAAAGAGGATATAGATGGATTAAAGCAAATAAAAGGAGAAAAACCCAAAAAATTAGATCTATTGCAATTATCGCTAATTTTAGTTGCAGTTAGTTTAATCGCAGTTCTAATTTATAATATTTTCAGGAAATAACAGAATATAAACCTAATCATCCAAAATCCAATTATGGAAAATATTGCTAAATATATCTTTGAAGCAGGCATGCTTAAGCACGTCAAGCGCAGCGGATGGTGGGCATGTAAGATTAAAGATCCAGAAAGCGTTGCAGAGCACAGTTTTCGTGCAGCAATAGTTGCATTTATAATTGCGAAATTAGAAGGAGAAAGTGATGAATTTGCAAACAAACTTGCCGCAGCTGCAGTTTTTCATGATATGCATGAAACGCGCATACTTGATTTGAATAAAGTTGTTGTTAGATACATTGATAAGCAGGAGGCAATAAGCAAGAAGGTGGAGGAAGAACAAATTAAATTATTGTCTACTGATGCGCAGAGTGCATTAAAGAATTTAATATTTAATCTAAATGAACGCGAAAAAACAATATTAAAAGACGCAGATTTGCTTGAAGTTGCTATACAGGCAAAAGAATATTTAGAAATTGGATACAAAGACTGTGAAGGGTGGATTAGCAACGTGGAAAAACGTTTAAAAACAAAAAGTGCTAAATCTTTACTACAGCAGATTAAAAAAATGCAAAGACTGTGAAGGGTGGATTAGCAACGTGGAAAAACGTTTAAAAACAAAAAGTGCTAAATCTTTACTACAGCAGATTAAAAAAATGGATTCGAAAGAGTGGTATGTTGAGCTAAAGAAATTGGATTGAGAACAATGGACATTGAAACAAAAATAGAATTAGTAAAAAGAAAACCTACGGAAGAGATAGTTACTGAACAGGATCTGCGTGAGGTTTTCCAAAATTATTCACACCCTAAACATTATATTGGTTATGAAATATCAGGTATGGTTCATCTTGGTTCAGGTCTGTGTGTTGGTTTGAAGATAAAGGATTTACTAAAAGCAGGGTGTAAACCAACAATTTGGCTTGCTGATTATCATTCTTGGGTAAATGATAAGCTGGGAGGCGACTTAGAAAAAATAAGGAAAGTCGCAGAAGGTTATTTTAAACACGCGTTTATCTCTTTAGGTTTGACAGAAGATCAAGTCCAATATCCGCTT
>JAGVWJ010000059.1 GCA_018304385.1 Microcaldota archaeon | reverse complement strand
AAAGCAGTGATTTAGATAGCGAGCTAACTGGATTAGAAGTTCAAATTAGAGAGATGCTGGATGCTATTGTACAGGCAGGCGAACCACTTGCATCATGGCAACCACTTATAGATGCTCTAGGGTTAAAAATGCCAGAGCTAGTAAATCGTGGAGACTGTCTCATAATTCCAAATGCTAGATTATTTTTTATTAAAGATATTCTTAGTAGATTAAACGATCTTCTTAGAACAATGGATGTGGATGCTGCATATGAACTAATAAGGAAGCCAGAGCCAGTGAGACCTCCGTTTTCAGGCTGGTATTTTAGAGCAGATATTGGAGAAGGAAGAGAAAGTACTCACCCCATATTTGGTGATGTTATAATTGGCCATAAACAAGAGGGTGAACCAATTGAGATAATAACTGATCCTAAAAGATTAGCAAGTTATTTTGAGACTGTTAGAAGAAAATACGCTAGAAAAAAGGGCAAGGAAGATTTATTAGGTATACTCGCAGAACTTGAAAAACGTACTAGCTGTGGCGTATTTTTCAGAGATTCAAACGCTATATCTACATTACATGGATTGATTGAGATAAGGGCTGGCATCAAAGAAGCAACAGTGTTTTTACATGCATTTGGTGTTAATCCAGTTGAACTAAGACGAAGTGGTTTTTCACAATTAATTAACGCACCACTTAAACCACTAACTGGCCCCATGCCGCTAGCAAGCGATGATATCATATCTCTAGTGGCAGGTACACCTTTTTCAGTCAAAGTTTATCAGTCTTCACTAGTTGTGCACAGCCTATTGGTTTCCTGTGACTCTAGAAGAATGTATCCTGATCATTTTGAATCGGAACTAATAGGAGTGAAATCTGAGCTAGATCGGTTCTCGCAATTCGGAACTCACGAACGATTAATAGGCGAGACAGCAACTATTAAGGAATTTGAAAATAGATTACTTAGCTACAGGGCATTACCAGAAAATGCAACCTTGGTTATTGTAATTAATATGCATGGCAGCCCGCATCATCTTTCATTTATTAATGGGGATTTAAGAAAAGACAGATTGATTGAGTTACTTGGCCAGATACCTTGTAAAAAATTACTTATAGTGAACGCATGCCATGCAGGTGGATTCTGGGATAAAATAGAGCGCATTCCCCCAAAAACATTAATTGCGTCATCTTCGAAACGCGAACAAGTAACTTACGGTGGTACGTTCTTGCATGAGGTTGCTGCAGCATTTGCAAAGGGCGAAGACCTCAAAAAATTAGATGGAATAGTACTACATGGTGGGTTTAACGGTCGGGCACATGAAGCTGAAGTAGATGGAGCAACTATAATGATACCAAGGGCGTAATAATTATGCCAAAAATAAAATCTCTTTTCCTTTTAATATAGTAACTGTTTGTTTAGCGCGTAATCTCATTATAAAAATCCCATCTATAATAAGATCGCTCGAGCGATCTGCGGATATTTTTATTTTTACACTATCGCTTAACAACATTGGCCTAATTGTTCGTTTATAAGGGCATATAGGCACAACTTGAATATTTTTTGCCGTAGGCGAAATTACGCTGCCACCTGCAGAATATGCATAAGCACTTGAGCCAGTTGGAGTAGATACAATCAATCCATCGCCTTCGAATGAGTAGCGCTTGTTGCTGATTTCAACAAAAATCCTTATCAAACGATAATTATGCGTATGTAGAACGATATCATTCATTGAAGTAAAACTTTTCTTATTTAAATTCGCTAGTAATCTCTGCCTTTTTTCTACCTTGCCTTTTCTCAGCAGACCAACAAGGTAATTTTTCCAGTTAGTATTCTTAAGCTGACAAACAATACTTGTTTTGCTACCAATGCCAAGCACTGCGCCACTTATACGTGAGCGATGATTTGCATAAAAGATAGTGCCGTCACCGCCAATACATATAGTTGCATCAACGTTCTTATGTGCTGGAGTAAAACCATGTTCTCTTAAAAATGAAGCCAATGTTTTCGCTAGCCTACGTGCCCATGGTTTGCGATAGTTCGGAAGTATGCGGATTTTACTAATATGCATAGAGAAGATAATCAAGAAAAAGAAATATAAACCTCAACTAGAGAATAGCATTATGATCCTAAGTGATGTTGATATTAAAAAAATGCTAAAACAAGGTAAGATGAAGATCGCGCCGCTGGCTGAAGAACAGATTAATGGCGCAAGTGTAGATCTAACACTCAGTGATGAGTGGTATTTTTTTAAGAATGAATACGTTACAGGCAGTGGAACAGTTGATCTTGATAAAATAGGTTTTGAAAAAGCAATAGATATGATTAAGTCAAAAACAATAGACTTAATGCCAGGGCAGATGTGCCTTGGAAAAACAATTGAAAAGATAACACTTCCGCCAGATGTAATCGGCACGCTAGAAGGCAGATCGCGCTATGCAAGAATGGGCCTGGCAGTGCATATTACAAGCGCACTCGTTCAACCGGGCAGTGATAACCACCAAGTGCTTGAGATAGTTAATTTTGCTCCTTTTAGGATAAGGCTGCACACAGGAATGCGCATATCACAGGTTGTTTTTGAAAGAATAGAGACGCCTACGTCTAAACCATATGCAACATTTGGAAAGATAGCAAGAAAGCAGTGATGAAAATGAAGCAGTACAAAAAGAGAAAAGAGGTTGCTTTACCAGAACCAGATAAAAAGCCAGAAAAAAAGAGTAGTTGGTTGGGGGAAACCACAAAATATTTCCTAGTTTCCTTAGGGATATTTTTAATTATAATAATTTTTGCAAGCACATTTTTCAAACCAGACTTAACTGGCGGACTTAAAATTAAAGAATCACCAATAGCAAAAAATAAAGAGCTTGCTATAAAACCTGGCGAGACATATGTTTACAATTATAGAATAAACAATACGGATAATACACTTACATTTGCAATAAAAAGCAATGCAGGCTGTACATTTATTCAAATAAAAGAATCAACTAATATAACTGGCGCATGTGTTGATAAAAACGGTAATGATAAAGGTGGCAGCAATGTAAGCCTTGAAATAGCTTATATAAGCATGTTCAAGCCATGGATGCTTGCTGTTGAAAAGGATTGGAAATGGAATGCTAGAATGGTAATTGATGCTGCTGGCAGTGATTTAGACATACAAAATATAAGCTTCAAAACAATAGGTGAGGAAACGCTATTTGGGAGAGAAAGTTACGTAGTAGAGATAACTGATAAAAAGGCTAAAATAATAGATTGGGTAGACAAGGAAAAAAGAATACTGATAAAAGAACAAGGAAGCGGGTATAAAATAGAACTAATTACTGCGCCTTTTGAATTGAATAAGACTAATTAGCCACTTTTTCTCTTAAAACTGCTAGTGGTAAGATCTCCTTTTTTAGTTCTTCTTCTGCAATATTAAGGAAAGTAAGTGGGGTTTCTACTTTTATCATTGGCGGAGCACCTTGCGAAAGCTGCAGTGCACGTGCACCAATCAATCTAGCGACTTCATATTTTGTTAAAACCATTAGATCACCACATAAATAGGAAACAACTATTTGATCACAAGATTATATAAATATTCCCCTTTGTGCTGATTGTTATTGCAGTTTCACCAGAGAAAGTCTTGACATAACCTTTGACAATCTTTATATACATGCCTTCTTTTAACCATGTGCCACGATTGTCGAATAGATATATAACTCCCTCATTACCATTTTCATCTTTAACAAGCACACGTGTAAGCAACTTCTTTTCTCTTCCTTTTTTATATTCACGATTCGCAACTTCACTAACTGTAAGCAACTCTGTATTAACATTTCTCATGCCATTTTTTATCTTTGAGATATGGGTTACGTTTGTCTCCTTGAAACGATGCTTTGCCAAGTGATATGCAAGCTTTGCCTCGTGCTCAAGCTCGCGTAATGTGCGTTTTAATTCGCGGCGCATTAATGCTTCATTACCATTGCTTGCAAGCATTGTGTCATATGCCTTCTTAAAAACAGTATTTGGTAATGTTTCAAATGTTTCTTCTTCTTTTAGTTCTTTTCTTTCTTGTAATTCAATATCCGTAATGCTATGTGTGGATTCTTCTACCTCTTCGGTGTGGAAGGCATGTATGTCTTCTACCCTGTGCTGATCACTGGCAATAGAATCAAGGTCTGAAATCGCATCTAAATAGCTCGTAAGAAATTCTTGTATCGCCTTTTTCCCATTTTCAGTATCCTTGTGCTGCGTTGATTTCATGTAAACTTTTTCTATGGTTGGCATCATCTTACTTTTTACCTGGTCTGCCCTGTGCTTACCAAGCTTCTTTTCAAATAATTGTGTAATTGGAGAAAGAATCTTTGCTTTTTTCTGCTCCATAGATTCAGTTAAATCTGCTGCTTGTGTTGGTGGGGCGAATATTTCTGCAAGATCCATAACCTCGCGCTCATTTGATTTCTTCTTATCAAGGACGATATGTGCAAATTTCTTTACCTCTGGATCTTTATCATAACTAAGCTCCATTAGTGCGAATATTGCAGCAGGATCATCAACATCTGCTAACTTTGCTGCTGCAGCTAAGCGTACACGGGGATTTTCATCAAACGTTAGGGACACTAGCTTATGAATATTTTCCATATAATTCTAAATAAGTTTATATGATTAAATTAATAATATTTTGCTTAGCACAAGATGCAAAGATACGCTTTAAATATGTTACTCACGAATACATTGTTACTTATTTTGTGATGGTACTATGACTGATGAACAAGAGATAAAGACGAAAATAGACGAGCTCGAAAAACAAAAAAACAACCTAATCGAGCAACTAAAAAGGGCAGGTGCAAGGCTCAGATATAAGAAGTATGAACAAAAAGCACTAGAACCATTCCTGGAAGAAACAAAAAATATTAGGTTCGGGCCATTAAAAAAACAAAAACAAGCCATAGAATTTAAGATAGCTACTCAAGCTTATACGCCAAAGATGGAGCGCGAATGGATAAAACAGGAAAAGAAAATAGATGAAGAATTAGAGAAAGTTAAGGAAGTAGAAAAAATGCGCAGGAAGAAGATGTTTGTTGACCAGGATATTGCGCTTGCAGAAAAAGAAATAGTTGATAATGAAGCAAAACTAAATTCAATTAGAGAAGAATTAAGAAAACTTTACGAAACTAGGAAGGTTTTCCAGTCAATGACCAAACGTGGCGTAAAAATAGGTGGATTTAAAGAGGATATTACGCTTGGAGATATTGGTGTTATTGAGATGGAAGGATAGTAAGTGCATCCTTAACTATTTTTGAATGATCCGCCCACAATTTTGGTAATTTATCTAGATCGAACCATTTTGCTTCACCAGCATCATCACCATGCTGCAATGTGCCGCCTACTACTTTGCATAAATATGCTGCAGCGATTACGCCACGTGGATCTCTTTTTGGATCGCTGTATATGCCAATAAGTGCAATTGGTTCAACATCTAAATTCGTTTCTTCTTTCATTTCACGTTTTAAGCAGCCGATTGCATCTTCGTTCTGATCAATTCTGCCGCCAGGTACTGCCCATTCGCCTATGCCAGGTGGTGCAGCTCTTTTAATTAGAAGGATTTTGTTATCTTTAATTATTACGCCATCGCACGCAAACTGTCGAATGCCTGGCAGGCAATCTAGCGCAACCCCCTTGGAACTACTCATGAGGAAATATTGTACATATTAATTATAAACCTTCTTAGCGCCATTTTTTGTAGTTTTTGTCGTTAATTTTATGAATGTAAAGCGAATATTTAAAAAGGGCTTCAGATAACTCATAGATAACAAGGTTATAGAAAATGGTTTACATATATTCTATGACCAGTGAAAATAGACAATATGTTTAAAAAGAGTCTATACAAAATAACATATGAGGGGGAATAAAAATGACAACTTTAGTACAAAGAACATTTGCTGGGGTAATGCGTAAGTATAGAGAGATCAAAGTAGAAAAAGAGCA
>JAGVWJ010000012.1 GCA_018304385.1 Microcaldota archaeon | reverse complement strand
ACACCGCTATGATTACCAACTATTCCATATGTTTTTTGATATTGTTTTAGTGATATTGGATTGAATGTTACCTTGCCATTATTACTGCCGTCTTCGATTCGTTTTTCTTGGAAATCTTTTACTAGTTGTGCGACCCTTTTCTTCTCTTCTTCTAGAATTTCATTCTCTTGCCCAGGAATTATAATTCCTTCATTAATATCTCCATCCACCATATTTATTACCGCAGAATTAGTTTAGATAAATTTATATACATAGTTAGATTAAAATATATTCCTACAACTAATAAATCGTGTTTTTATGAAAAAATCACTTCTTAAAGTAATTGTTTGTCCAGATTGTAAATCGTCTATGAAATGCAAAATAAAGCAATCTGACAAGCTTGGTATCAAGGAAGGTTTTCTACTATGCAGTTCATGCAAAAAAAGCTATAAGATAAAGAATTATATCCCTCGTTTTGTTGTATCGGATTTATATGTTGATAATTTTAGCTTTGAATGGCATGCGCATAAGAGTACTCAGCTTGATTCTAAAACTGGAAGAGATGAATCTACTAAACATTTTCAGCGCATTACTGGGTTTAACCTAAAAGACCTAAAGAATAAACTTGTTTTGGATGTTGGTTGCGGAAGTGGCAGGTATTCAGAGGTCACATGCAATGCTGGTGCAAGAGTTGTTGCTATTGATCTGAGTTTTGCAGTTGATGCAGCATTTCAAAATCTTGGTAAAAGAAATGACATTGATTTTATACAAGCTGATGTTTTTCACCTTCCTTTTAAAGAAAATACCTTTGATTACGTATTCAGTTTAGGGGTACTTCATCATACTCCTAACTGCAAAGAAGCCTTTATGCAACTTCCGAAGCTCTTAAAGAATACTGGTAGGATTAGTATATGGTTATACTCAAAAAAGATCCATTTTCTAGCAACAGATGTACTAAGAATTGCCACTACGCGCATGGATAGAAAACAGTTATACAGTGTATGTAAATTTGTCGTCGAGCCAATATATTCTGTTACGCGGATCCCGATAATTGGGTATCCATTTAAGGCTTTTATCTCTACACATGAAAATAAAGATTGGCGCTTGCTCGATACATTTGATTGGTACTCTCCAAAATATCAGTCAAAGCATTCTTTTGATGAGGTAATAGACTGGTTTAAGGAAGCTGGTTTGCATGACATAAAGAGGCTTGATTTTCCTACTGCTGTTACTGGTAAGAAGTCTAATTGATTACTTTTTTATTTCTTTCTTAACACAACTTATTCTATGCGAATTGCGATGAATGCTGATTCTAGAATTAAAGCGAGGTCCAGAGTTAGCGCCCATGATGTTTTTAGAAGATACAAAAAAGAAACAAAACAAGAGGTTCGAAAACCAGATGTAAAAGAAAATAAAGCGCTTAAGGAAATAAAGGAAGTATGGCAGAGGTTTAAGTATTCTTACGATGATCGCGATGAAGTTGATACAGAGGTTTTTGGGAATTATGTAGAAGCATCTGCATTAGTCAAAGTCTTTGCCAGATTACCTTATACGCCCAAGGATGTCCAGTTATTTGCTATCGCGCTAGCAGAGTTTCAAGAGGAACCGCATTTTAACCTTAAGGCAGGGGTTTTCTTAAGTGCACTTATAAATAATGGAAGTGCGAAGCATTATAATTTGGATTTATCTCACTTATCCCATCTTTCTGAGGGGATATGTTTTCTGGGTTACGAAAATAATAAAATTGTCAACGTAACAGGTAATGTTGATGTTGGTTTAGGGCAAGAAATGCGTGCAGGCAGAATTGTTCTAGATGGCAATGCAGGCGTATTCGCAGGTTCGGATATGAGCGGCGGAACATTGGTAATCAAAGGAGATGTACTAGATAATCTTGGAGATGGCATGTCTGGTGGAAAAATTATACTTCATGGATCTGCCTATCCAGATGTCGGAAAGGATATGAGCGGTGGCGAGATTCATCTAAACGGAGATCCAGCTCGAATAGGATGCAATATTCATGGTGGAAAGATTTATTATCAAGGCAAGCTTATTGCAGGCAAAGAATAATAAGTTATTAATCTATTTATCTAAATGATTTTTATGAACATTACTATAGTTGGCACTGGCTATGTTGGTCTTGTTACAGGCGCATGCCTCGCAGAGCTTGGCAATAACGTCACTTGCATAGATATTGACAAATCAAAAGTTGACATGCTTAATAAAGCGAAAGCTCCTATATTTGAAAAAGGACTTGAGAATTTGTTGAAGAACCATGCTGGAAAAAAGCTAAATGCCACAAACCAGTTGCCACAAACAGCAGAAGTTATTTTTATTTGCGTTGGCACGCCTTCGCGCGAGGATGGAAGTACTGATCTAAAATATATTGAAAATGCTGCGCGAGATATTGGAAAAAAGCTGAAATCGAAAAAAGATTATTGTGTTGTTGTAGTAAAAAGTACAGTTCCACCAAAAACTACTGAAAGCCTAATCCATATTTTAGAAAAAGAAAGCGGAAAAAAATGCGGAAAGGATTTTGGAATCGCAATGAACCCCGAGTTTTTACGCGAAGGCAACGCAGTTTATGATTTTATGAATCCAGACAGGATTATTATAGGTGCAAATGATGATAAATCTTATGAAAAAGTCTACGGGTTATATAAAAATTTTAAATGTCCTATTTTAAGCACTGATTTACGAACTGCAGAGATGATAAAATACACAAGCAATGCGTTTCTTGCTACGAAAATAAGTTTCTCAAATGAAATTGGCAATATCTGCAAAGCGCTGAATATTGATGTTTACGATGTAATGAATGCAATTGGCATTGATAAGAGAATTGGGCGGGCGTTTTTGAATGCTGGAATTGGATATGGAGGCAGTTGTTTTCCAAAAGATGTCAAATCTCTAATATCCACAGCAAAAAATGTTGATGTTAGTCCAAAGATACTAAACGCGGTTATAGGCGTGAATGAAAACCAGCCATTAAAGATTGTTGAATTAGCAAAAAAGAAGTTAGGTACACTAAAAGATAAAAAAATTACGATCCTTGGTTTAGCGTTCAAGCCAGATAGCGATGATATGCGTGAAGCGCCTAGCATAAAAGTAATCAATGAGCTGTTAGCTAGTAGCTGTAAGCTCGCGGCTTATGATCCAATTGCAAATGAAAATGCGAAAAAAATATTTGGAGATAAAATAGAATATGCGAGTTCGCTAAAGGGGGCACTTGCTTTTTCAGATATTATTTTTATTCTTACTGAATGGGAAGAGTTTAATGATGAAAAATTATACAAAGATAAAATCGTTTTTGATGGCAGATACGTTCTAAAGAAAAAGAGTGATAAAAATTACGAAGGGGTTTGCTGGTAGCTAAAACCTCCTTCTAACTAAATAGCCAGCAATCCTAAGCCCATCGCTTACCCTTAGTTTTGTCTTGCCCCCTCTTTTTTTGTATTCAATGGGGATTTCACAAAATCGTAAACCATTTTTAACACATTGTACAAAAAGATTAACCTCTAATTCAAAATGAGGTGCATTTATACTTATTTTTTTGTATGCCTTTTTCGTAAAACCCCACATACCAGAGCACACATCACTTATATTCTTGCCATAAGTCAAACTGGCCAGCATAGTAAGGAAGATATTTCCAAATTTATTAATCGGAGTCATAGCTCCATTTTCAATGTTACCTCTAAATCTTGAGCCAATAGCAACATCAAAATTCTTTAGTAATTCTAAAAATTGCGGAATTTTTTTAACAGGGTAAGTAAGGTCAGAATCCATTATGATTAAGTAATCCTCAGTTATCCTTTGCAATGCGTGTTTTACTGCGAGTCCCTTTCCTCTTTTATTTATTGCTATTACTTGTGCACCCATTAACTTTGCGATTTTTTGTGTATTATCTGTTGAGTTGCTGTCTACCACAGTAATCTTGTATTTTTTAGAGATACTTCTAATGCTATCTATCATCTTTGCTATATTTTCTTCTTCATTATATGTTGGGAGGAGAATAGTTACACCCATAAATTAACCTTTTTTTATTTTTTCTATTATGCTTGTTGTGGAGTATCCGTTTAAATAATCAATAAACTCTATTCTTCCACCGTTTTTCTCTACTGCTTTTTTTTCAGGAATCTTTTTGTCTTTCCAGTCACCACCTTTAACATGGGTATTAGGTTTGATCATCTCAATAAGATTTAGTGGTGTTTCCTCGTTAAAAACTATGGCGTAATCAACTGCTTCAAGTGCTATTATTACCGCCAATCTTACAGCTTCACCATTTATTGGCCTTGTTTTGCCCTTAATTTTCTTTATTGAGTTGTCGGAGTTAAGTCCAACTATCAGCACATCTCCGAGTTTTTTAGCTTCGCTTAGATAATAAACGTGGCCATAGTGAAGTATGTCAAAACATCCATTTGTAAATACTATTTTTTTCCCGTTTTTTCTGAGTTCTTGAACCAATTCCATAATATTATACTTATCCCTTATTTTTCTATTTAGCACCGGGCTACAACTTTCATTTATCATTTTAGCCGCCTCATTTAAGTTCTTAGCATCTCTACCTATTAATATCGTTTTACATCCTGCAGTTTTCCCTGCTTTAATATCGCTTTCTCGATCGCCAATCATCCAAGAATGTTTTAAATCAATGTTATGTTCTTTGGACGCTTTCAATATCATGCCAGGTGCAGGTTTTCTACATTCGCAAACACGGTTATATCTCTCTACATTTGCTTCTGTTGGATGGTGGGGACAGAAATAAATGCTATCAATTTTGGCTCCCAATACTTTTAGTCTTTTTATCATTTCTTGGTTAAATATTTCCAAATTCTCTTCTCTATATAATCCTCTTGCTATGCCAGATTGATTTGAAATGATAATTACCAAGAAGTCTGCTTTATTAAAAGTTTTAATTGCTTCTGCTGCACCATCTATTATTTCTAAATCCTCTATTTTATGTGTGTATCCCGTGTCTTTTACAATTACGCCGTCTCTATCTAAAAATACTGCGCGTTTCATTCAAATCCTCATTCAAAATTCTTAAAGTCCTCTAATGTAACATGTGGTCTTGTTCTTCCAATAGCAATACCAGCGGCAAAGTTAGCTATTTTAACAGCATCCTCAAGCGTATAGTCCGAAGCTGTTGCCAATGCTAACGAAGCAATAAAGACGTCGCCTGCACCAGATACATTAACTATTTTCTTCGCAACACTCGGAACGTTTCCTTCCTTGCCATTATCTATCCATAATATTCCTTTTTCCGAGCGTTTTACAACTAATTTACAATTCATTTGCCTAGCAAGTTTTTGAGCAAACTGCCTAATAATTCCATCATCATTAGTTGGAGCTGCGCCAAAATGTTCACACAATTCTACTCTATTTGGCGCGATAATATCTGCACCTTTATAATCCGATACGAAACCTTTACTGTCTACGATTATTTTTCTATTGTTGCTTTTTGCCTTAGTAATTATCGCTTCGCGCAATGTCGGCGTAAGCAATCCTTTTTTGTAATCAGATATTACAACTAAATCCGCATTTTTTAATAAAGTGTCTAATTTTAAGATAATTTCCTGTTCTGTTGTATTTGATATAGGGTATACGACCTCCTTATCAAATCGCATTAACATCTGCCAGAATGGGGATGTTGCAACGCATCTAGTTTTAATTGTTGTTTTTCTCCCATTTTCTATTGCTACGTTCTGGAATGAGGCACCGGCACTTTTAAATAATTTCTCGAGTTTTTCAGCCTCTTCATCATCACCGGCAACTGAAACCAAATTTGTTTTAGCGCCAAGATGTAATAAATTCGTTAAAACAATGCCTGCCCCACCAAGAAACATTTCTTCTGATTTGCAATTAAGTACTGGCACTGGTGCTTCAGGGCAGATCCTGTCAACTGTTCCATAAATATAATGATCGATTATTATATCTCCAATTAGCAAAATGTTCGAGTTTTTGAATTTTATTTTCATAAATCCGCCTCAATAAGTTCGCATATTAAATGAATAATCATTATGTGTGCCTCCTGCACGCGCTGCGTGTCATTTGAAGGAACAATTATTTCGCAGTTACATAATCCTTTTAATTTTCCGCCGCCTTTTCCTAAAAGCGCGATAGCGTTCATACCGATTTCATTTGCTTTTTTAACAGCTCTTATTACGTTTTCAGAATTTCCGCTTGTACTAATTGTAAATAAAACATCTCCTTTTTTTCCAAGTGCCTCAACTTCGCGTTCAAATATTTTTTCAAATTCATAATCATTCCCTATTGCAGTCATATTAGAAGTATTTGTTGTTATTGCAATTGCTGGCAATGCCTTTCGTTCTTTCATAAATTTGCCTACAAGTTCACCAGCAAAATGTTGCGCATCTGCAGCGCTTCCACCATTTCCACATATCAAAAGTTTCCCGCCTTTTATATATGCGTTCGTTATTATTTCTGCTGCTTTGATAATATCGCTTTCGCTATCTGTTATTTTTTTGCACGTTTCAATATGTTCGTTTATTCGTTGTTTCATATTTGTCATTTCATTATCTCCAATACCATTTTCTCTACTTTATTTACACTTATATCTAGCATACACTTTTGATAAATCCTATTTATACATATATATTCGTGAGAGTTTTTATTGGTACCACAAGGGCTGCACCACAGATTTGTATATAAGTGGTGTACGTTTTTTCCCCATGAACCATATATAGTAGGAGTGCTTGGTCCATATAAAACTACTGAAGGTACATCAACCGAAGCTGCAAGATGCGCAGGCCCAGTATCTGCAGAAACAAATACATTTGCTTTAGTTAAAAAATATGCGAGTTGTGGTATTGTTAATCTATTATAGACATCTATATACTCACTATTGAACTTGCTTTTAAATATTTCAACTTCTTTTTTATCCTGGTCAGATCCGATTATTGCGATCCTCAGTTTTCTATCATCCAATCGCTTCGCAAGTTCAACAAATCTTTCAGTTGGCCAACGTTTTTCAGGTGCATTTGGTCCATTACCAACGTGCAATACAACAATTTTTCTCATAACTCCGTTAATTAAATTATCCACAAATTTAATATCGTTGTTTGTATATTCAATTTTCTCTAATTCAATATCCTCATTTCGCTTAGTAGTAATTATTGATACTAGTTTGTGAAACTGCTTAATCATATGTTTATTTTCATTACATTCAATTGTTTTATCATACAATAAACATCTAGGATTCTTATCTAAAGAAAAACCAACGCCAAAACGCGCATTAGATAAAAAAGATATAATAGCAGAAGTTCGTGAATACTGTTCAAAATCAATAATCACATCAATATCTTCATTTCTTAATTTATCTATTGCATTTAGGATTTTAGATGGGATAAGAACTGGATTTGAGAGATTTATATCAATTACTTTGTCTATTGTTTTGTAAAAGCTGGCTAATTTTTTATTCCCAGTTAGCGTTAGCAAAATCAGCTTAGCATTCGGAAATATCTGCTTTAATAGCTTAAAAAATGGAGATATCATTATTACGTTCCCAAATCCAAAGAACTTGATTAGTGCTATTTTCTTTATCTCCTTTGGTATCTCTCTTTTCTTGCCCAGAATACCCAGCATATGACACAATAAGCTTCCTGCGCCCTTGTCCATAATACGGATTAGGCTAACGCTGTCTACTCTTCTCCGTGATACGGTTTTAGAATTCATTTTACTCCCCATAAAGCCTATTAATATAAATTTGTCTATCCTAACTATTTTAAGCATTAGTATTTTATATTGTTATTTTTGGTGTTTCTATGTCAGTTGATTTCTCAAAGATCAAAACATATTCGCTTTATGATCGGTCAAGCCTAAGCAATGTTAAAGATTTTGCAGCGCCATTTAGTGGAATTAGCTAGTATTCCTAATATCTATAGCGGTAGTGATTTTAAGGCAATTATAAGCCATTTAAAGGCTGCAAAAGCAGCTAAAAGGAAGATTATCTGGGGTATTGGCGCTCATGTAATAAAATTTGGTTTAAATCCACTTTTAATTCAGTTAATGGAAAATGGTTTTATTACGTCTATCGCCGTAAATGGCGCTAGCGCAATACATGATGTTGAATTCGCTTTAGCAGGTAAAAGCTCAGAAGATGTTGGTGAAAGCTTGCATGAAGGCGAATTTGGTGTTGCAAAAGAAACAGCAGAATTTATTAATAAGGCTGCAAAGATTGCGGCAGATGCGAACGTTGGTTTTGGTGCAGGCTTAAAGCGCCTTTTAGAGGAAACAAAACCAAAATATGCGAAATACAGCATACTTTGTGCAGCAGCAAGGCTTAACATTCCAGTTACTGTTCATGTTGCGCTTGGAACTGACATAGTGCATATGCATCCATCTATGAGTGGTGAAGCAACAGGCAAAGCAACATATGATGATTTCAAATTATTTTGTAATGAGGTAAGTGAGATTAGTGGTGGCGCCTATATTAATGCTGGTTCAAACGTTCTTTTGCCTGAGATATTTCTAAAGGCAATTGCAATAAGCCAGAACCAAGCTGTGTCGGCAGGGCAAAAAAACGCCGACACAATTGATGAAATTTCTAAATTTCATCAAGGCAAAAAGTTAAAGGATTTTATAACAGTTGTTCTTGATTATAACTATCAGTATCGCCCACTGCGCAATGTTGTTGAACGACCAACAAAAGGGATAGGAAAAGGTTATTATCTAATTGGTAGGCATGAGTTAATGATTCCTTTACTGGCCGCTGCGCTTTTGAGTAAGTGAAATCATGGTAAAAAATTTTATTAAACGCGAGTTAAGTTCGGATACTTTTAAGTATGTACTTCTTTTAGCGCTAGTTGTTGCTCTTGTCAACTATAATTTTTTAAGTCAGTTTAAGCAACTACCAAGTCCGCTTTATGGAGGCGATTATTATAATCACTTAGGGAGCATTTATCATATTTATTATGGCGGATCTATTTTTGAAAATGGGCAAATGCTCGGAGAGATCCAATGGGCTCCCTGGCTTTATCATTCATATGTTGTAATTCTTTCGAAAATTACGGGCGTGGATCCGTTGTTTGGAATTATATATTCGTCACTTCCATTAATTTTCGTTAGTGCAATCATTGTTTATTTAACTATTACTCGCTTTACTGAAAACAGATTGTTAATCCTATCAGTCATTCTAATTTTCCTTTCTGCCTATCCGATATACAAATATACATTATTCGCATTTTTCGTTACTTCGCCTTTAATGATTCTTGCATGGTTTTTGTTTCTGGAAAAACAAACTCAAAATCGTTTTATATTTTTAGCAATTGCTATAGCGCTCGCGCATTTATCAAGTACGCAGCTATTTTTTGCAAGTATTATTTTGTTTGGCGTTATAATGCTGGATCTAACATATAAAAATTATAAGAAATCGAAAAGTTTCGCTTTCATTCGTTCTTCGGATTTTATAAAAGAAATAATACCATTTGTAAAGGTTTTTGCCTTAGGTTTTCTTTTGTCTTTAGTCTATTGGTATGCACCACTTTTTGTTTACAAAGGTGCAACGCCCAATGATCTACAAATATATGGTTGGCCAGATTATACGAAATTTGATTTACAGATAAAGTCAATAACAGATGAATTACGTGGTACTTTTTTTGCAATAAATTTTGATAAACTAGAGAATGTTGTTTCTTCCATGATTTCAATTCTGGAGTTAATTGGTGCCATAGCCATCGTATTGAATCGTAATATTAATCTCTTTTATCGTTTTGTTTTTCTTGTTTTAGTAGCTGCATTGATTGGTTTATCTCATCATTTGATTTTATTTAATCTTTTACATACGCACCTCGCACCAGGGCATTTATTCCAAATGATGCAATTTCCGCTCGAGCCTATAGAAATATTATTTGCTTTAATTTTTATCAAAGAGAGGATAAAGTTAGATAACTTGATAAAGATCGGTTCTAGTGAAAAAGGTATTGCAATAACCGAGTTATTATTAGTTTTGCTTGCAATTGCATTTTTCTATAATCATTTTGCAGATCTTGAAAAGAATAAAGGTGGTGCTAATGGCCCAGGTAATTGGGTTTCTGCTGGTCGAAGCGATCTATCCTCAATGCATAAAGAGATAAAATCCTGGATTTTATCAGATACTAGCCTAAGCGATGTTTTCCTTACAACCAATGAAGGGGGGTTTATGCTGAATGCGCTCAGTGGTAGAAAAGTAGTTACATACAGGAGAACGCATGCACCAGTCTATTCAGATATGAATCAGCGTGCATTAGATGCAGCGGTCATGCTTTATGGAAAAAATGATGCTGTAAGAAAAGAGCTTCTTAGAAAATACAATGTAAAATATCTATTATGGACAAATGATTGGTTTGGGCACGAGTTTATAGTTCAAAATAACCAAATTGCTAGATTCTTTGACCCTCTTATGGTTAAAGATAAACCAGATTATCGTAGTTATCTGGATAAAAATGGAGTTAGATACGTTGAAATGCATACTTCTTTGGATCCGTATACATTAGATGTTTATCCAAAATATGATATGTTGGTTACAGGTGCAATAACTGTTGAAGGTTCGAATATTCTTTATCCTTGGGATGTAGGTCTCAATAAATACTTAAAACCAGTAAAGTTTATTGGTATTCAACAGCAAGGCGAACAGATTGCATGCTTGGGTGAATGTGCGATCATTTATGAAGTAAATGTTAATTGAAACGATTCTTATGTTTGAAAATTTTGCCGTTTTTATAAATAAGAATTTAGGGTTAATGAACGTACTACTTATTCTGATTATTCTATTCTTTATAATGGACTTTTTTTATGAAGTTGCGTGGTTGGTAATTTTTCTGCTCCCTTACTTTCTTTTGACTTATAAATGGAATCTTGGTTTATTAGAGCGCATGCTACTTTCTCTTCCGTTGGCAGCACTCTTTACCAATGTTCTTTATTTATTGTCGGTTTTCGGTCTTCCCTTACCATTGCCTTTTATCTATCTTCTGCTTTTAATTTTTCCAACACTATTTGCATTTATCTTCTATAGAGAAAAAATAAAATCAGACCTTAATCGTCTAATTAATTTAGAACCTCTGGCAAACAGGAATCTTATGTTTGTTTTGCTAATCCTGATAGTTTCCCTATATGCTTATCAGGGATTTTTAAGTACAACATACATCCAGAAAACAGATGCCATGTCGTATTTAGCCAGGATTCATTTCGTTAAAACTTCTTTAGAATATTATGAAATAATTTTTAGCTGGTACGACAAGGAACAGCTTGGCTACCCTATGTTTACATTTGACCCTCCGCAATCATTTATTTTTGGGGGAACATACCAGCTAATATCCCATGGAGATTTAAGAAACGCCTTTAACCTTATTTTTCTGTTTTTTATAATATTAATGGCCCTTGGCGTATTTTTGTTGAACAAGGCCATACTAAAAGATCCCTATTTATCATTTATATCCACCATTATATTTATAATAAACCCGGTACTAACATTGAATTCCGCGTATGTTGGCAATTATAAGTTGTTCTCTGCATTTGCTGCCATGTCTGTTGCATTATACTTTATAATAAGGACCTACCAGGTGCATGATAATAAGTATCTGCTGCCAATCGCGCTGCTGATTGCTTACGCATTTTTGTCCCACCCCAGTGTCGGTCTAGTTCTATTGTCCTTTCTTATGCTATCATGGCTTGTTTATTCCTTTAAAAGCAAAAGCGTTACTGGCATTGGCGCGCTGTTCGGAGCGTTGAAATTTCCAATGAAAGTGGTGTTTATATTTTTTTTCCTTGTCGCTTTTTTCGTTGTTCCAATCGTGATCTATTCCGGTCACATATCAAAAATAACATTTGAATTAGGCAGCGTTGACGCGATCAATCTGCTGCTACTTCCGCTTTTCAGCGAACCGGAAATAAAATTCACAGGGTCGAATAACTTGAACGTTGGTTTATTTTATGGTATTTTTGTAACCCTTGGGTTGATTATTCTGGGTCGTGAGGCGGTAAAAAATAAGAGAAACGAACTTCATACCTTTACATTCATCTTTATTTTGACCTGGTTGGTTATATTCTTAGGTGCAAACATCAGCGATACTATATCTAAGACAATAATTGGCATAGACAGGATGATGCCTTTCTTTGCATTTTTTTATGCTATCATTATAGTTAATTTTTTTGATAAGATTTCATCTAACCCTAACTTGGTTGGTAAATTTATGGTGCTGCTAATACTAGTTATTTTTATCCTGCATTATCTCTTTATCACGCATGAAAAAACGATCAGGTATGTTACAGATAAGGGCTTAATAGACAGTATCGATTATCTGAAGAAAGTTTTTGGTAGGTTTGAGGGAAGGGTAATAACATATGGAACCTACGGGACTACTTTACATCCTTTGCTTGCAATTTCCGGTATTTCGACTAATGGACTTGGTTTTGTGCAAGGCCAGCATACGGACATATATCTTAACAGATTAACTGATATATATGGTAATGATTGGGGGTTGCCCAATAAGACAACCATGCAAGAGGCATTTAAACTGTTTAAAATGACCGATGTTACCAGGATCTTTGTTGATACCTGCAACGATGGAGGTATGAATTTTTTAGATAGGGTTGATATTTGCAAGGAATGTAGATTTAAAGAGGCAATACAGGTGAGTAATTGCGCGTTTGTTATATCTTTAGAAAATAGTTTTATAGATGGGTTTGACTTTGTACCTACAGAACAAAATTATGACTGGAGGGTGGCGAAGAAACTAGATTACGTGAGGCCCAACCCCCAAGAAATTCTGATAAAAAATCCTAGATCAAAGTATCTATTTGTGAAAGAAGAATATTTTCCAAATTGGCACGCATATCAAAATGGATTTGGCCAAGTGCCAGTAGTAGAATCAGATGTTGGCCTTATGATAGTTGAAAATAAAAATGGAAATGATATACTTTTGAGATATGAATTGCCTTTATGGGAAAAAAGCTTGTTTCTTATTAGTATTAGCGGAATGATATTCTTAATTTTTTATCCTAAAGATTTTGTTTAAAATTATTTTGTACTAATTTAATAACAGCCTCTGGTTTTATTGCCTGCAGGCACCTGTTATTTGTGCAGGGACTCTTTCTATGATTATATGCCGATACACAAGGCGAACAAGCAAATTTCGAGTACAAGGTAGTGTAGTTATTGCCTAATGGGGAATATAAGACAGGTGTTTCCGGGCCATAAAATACAATTGTTTTGATTGGGGTTAGCGCAGAGAAATGCGCAGGGCCGGAATCATTGGTTATCAGGATATCTGCAACATTGTATAAGTCAATTAACTCCTTCAATGTTTTGGTCTTCCCGGTAAAGTCAATACACCTGTCACCAGTGAAATTGCGTATATAGTCAGCATAAATTTTATCTTCTATAAGCCCAGTTACTATGATGTTTGTATCCTTGTCCATCAGTAAATTTTTTGCTAATTTGGCATAATAACTTATAGGCCATTTTCTTAATGGGAGTAGTTTGCTTGTGCCTGGGTTTAGCAATATTATCCTGTTTTTTTTGTTAATTGACGGCTTTAGTAATCTTAGTCTCTTCCACATAAGTTCTTTATCAGATTTTTTACTGATTATTTTTGGAACTTTGATTTTGTCAATGGTTTGTTTTAGGAGAGGTATTTCATCCGGGCCTTCTAATGCCTTAACCAGTGCCATAAAATTTTGGCTCATATGATAGTAATTATTATAGGTCACATTGTGGGTTTGTAGATTACCACGATAAAGTCCCTCTGCTGCGAATTTATAAAATCCAACCCTGGTTTTAGCACCTATCAAATAGTTCAATATTGCAGAATATCTAGAGAACAATTCCAAATCAAATGAAACATCAATTCGTTCGCATCTCAACCTCCAGATAGCAAATAATGTGTCAATAGTTAATTCTATGAAAGAGGTGTCTCTTATTGTTATAACGTTCTTTGGGTTTATTATATTTAAAATATCTATCCCTTCTTTGTTTCTTTTGAATATTAAGAAATACAGTTGCGCCTTTTGATATTTTTTCTTAATATATTCCATAGCAGAATAAGCAATAACGGTGCTTCCCATTTCTGATAGTTGAATAAACAAAAACTTCTTTTGGTTATCCATGTTTTTTTTATTTCTAAAAAGCTTACTAAAATTATTTATAATCGATAAAAAGAAGCATATTGGTATTCCAATCCAGTAATCTATTTTTCTTATAGCATCAATATTCATATGCATCATCTAAAAACTTGGAACTGGAAATATCAGCTTACTGTTTTATGGTGCCCAGTACCGAAACCCCTGTTTTTCTAATGTCCTGCGATCTAGTTTTTTTGGGATATCGATTACGTAGCCATGGGCACTAAACCATGAGCTGTAATCCATTTTACCAAAAGCATCGTGTGCAACCGCATAAATAATTAAGTCAAATTTTTCTCTTGGTTCCTCATTTTTCAATCCAAAAATACTATCCTCTTTAATAATTGGATCGTAAATCGAGATAGATTTTGCACCTTCCTTTTGCAGTGCTTCGACTAGATTTTTCACCCTGCTGCTTCGCAGCTCCGCAACATTTTCTTTATAAGAAGCTCCCAAGATAAGTGTTTTTGCGCTCTTCCCAACCACCTGTACTGCTTTTTTCGCGATAAAAATCGGCATGTTTTCATTTGTTTTTCTACCTGCGAGGATAAGCTCTGGATGAAAACCTATCAGTGCTGCCTTATAAGCTAGATAATGTGGATTAACCGGAATACAATAACCACCAACCAAACCTGGTCTAAATTTAATAAAATTCCATTTAGTTGCAGCGCCTGCGAACACTTCTTCACTATCCAATCCAAGTTTGTCAAAAAGCATGCTCAGCTCGTTGAATAGTGCCATATTTATATCACGCTGCACGTTTTCAATAATTTTTGCAGCCTCTGCAGCTTTTATATTTGACATAGCATAAGTTTTTGTGATTTTACTATAAATTTCCTTCATTTTTTCAAGCGCTTCGGGATGCGAAGCAGATATTAATTTTGTAATTTTATCAACAGTATGTTCTTTATCGCCTGGATTCATGCGCTCTGGAGAGTATCCTAAATAAAATTCCCTTAATTTCATTTTACTTTCTTTTTCAAGAATCGGCAGACAGAATTCTTCTGTGCATCCTGGATAAACGGTTGATTCATAAATAATTAGCGCACCTTTTTTCATATGCTTACCAACTGTTTTTGAAGCGCTCTCCAAATAGCTTAAATCAGGATTATTATTTGGTTTGAGCGGAGTTGGAACTGAGATAATGACAATATCGCCTTTTGCGATTTCCTTTGCGTCAGTTGTGAAATTAATATTTTTTGAAACTTCTTTAAATTCGCTATTAGTTACATCGTTATTCTTGTCAAATCCTTTTTGTAATTCCACAATGCGATCTTTGTTTATATCATAACCGATAATAGAAAAATGTTTAGCGAATTTAATTGCAAGAGGTAATCCAACATATCCTAAACCGACAACTACTAATATTCTTGGCATATTTTAACCTTTTTTAAAATAGTCTATTGTTTCTTTCAACCCTTCTTCGAACCCATATTTAGGCATATAATCTAAGAATTCTTTAGCAAGTGAAATATTTGCATAAGAATGTTTTATATCTCCTGCCCTTGGCTTATCATAAACCGGCTCTATTTTCTTATCCATTAGTTTGTTTAGCGTTTTAGCTAAGTCATTGATTGTTATTTGTTTTCCACCAGCAATGTTAAATGCCTTCCCGCAAGCGGTTTTTGGCGCTTTAATTGCAAGCAGATTCGCATTTACTGCGTCTTTCGCATAAGTAAAGTCCCTGCTTTGGGTTCCATCACCACAAATTGTTGGCTTTTCGTTATTAAGTATCCTATTTATGAATTTTGGGATTACTGCCGCATATTCGCTTTTAGGATCTTGGTTTGGACCGAACACATTAAAATAGCGCAAGCAAATAGTTTCCAATCCATAAAGTTCATAAAACTGTCTAGCGTGGATTTCATTTGTTAATTTGCTTACTGCATATGGCGAGAGTGGGCATGGTTGCATGTTTTCATGTTTTGGCAAGTTCGGAGTATCTCCATAAACCGAGCTTGAAGATGCTAAAATTACACGTTTTACACCTGCGTCTCGTGCAGCTATTAGGACATTAAGCGTTCCAATTACGTTTACTCTGCTCGTTCCAATCGGATCTTTAATTGAGCGTGGTACGCTTGGTATTGCTGCTTGGTGCAAAACATAGTCAATATCTTTGAATCTCTCTCTTAATTTTTCAAGTTCGAGAATGCTTGTTTTATGGAATTTGATCCTGGTTTTTATTTTATCAATGTTTTGTGTGTTTCCGGTGGAAAAATCATCAATACCCATAATACTACTAATTTCGTTGTTCCTAACTGCCTCTAAAGCAATGCTTGAGCCAATAAAACCAGCGATGCCTGTGATGAGTAGTTTCATATCTTTACCTCACAAGAAATAAGTTTGTGTTCTCAGTTTCACTCAAAGTCCTTGTAAATCTTTCAAACTTATCCTCTTTTAATTCCTCCAAATTCCTTTCAGCCTGATTAATATTATATATCACAAAATTAGCTCTTTTTATAAATCTTAGAAATTCTATCGGATCTATACCAGCTGCTTTTAGCAAGACAGGTTCGTATTCTGCAATAATCTTAATTTTTTTATTTTTCTGAATAGTTTTGTAACCTCCTTTCAATACTTTATACTCTGCCCCCTGAACATCCATCTTGATAAAGTTGATTTTGCCATTATAATTCTCAAAAAAGTCATCAAGTGTCGTAGTTTCTATTTCTATATACTTTGAATTTTTGTTTTTGTATAAACTGTGCGAATCCTGATTATAATCTAAGTACAGCCTGCTTTTTTGTTTTTTATCAGATACTGCCATTTCAATCACTACGACATTTTTGATATTATTAATTTTGATATTTTCCCTTATGAGTGCAGCATTTTCTGGAGCAGGCTCAAATGCAAAAACCTTACCAGTTTTCCCAACGAGTTTTGATAATATTAATGTATGGTACCCTATATTAGCACCAAGGTCAAGTGCAATATCCCCCCTCTTTACATTTATTTTTATCGTATCCATCGTTAATGGTTCTACAATCCCAAGAACAGATAAAGCTGCAGAGGTAGCTGATTTTTCTCTATGCAGGAGCATTTTGAGTCCATCTACATCTATAACATTTTTACTAGGTTTTAATTTATTCATTATATAGCAGTGTATGGTCATAAGGAAAGGAAATGTTTTTGTGAGTTTCCTGTTACCGACTATGCTGTATGCCTTGCCATACAATCTTCTAAGTAAATTTTTTACCATGTCGCTACAACTCTCTATTGTTTATTGCTTCTCTATATATCCTCCCAATTTTTTCTTTCCAAACCCTTGGGCTAAATTTACCTTCAGTGGTTTCCTTCCTTGCATTTTCTGAGCATTTGTTTCTTAGTCTGCTATCCAATATGAACCTTTCCATTGACTTGACAAGCTGTGCAACGTATTTTTTTGGAGGGTTCATGCATGCCATTAATCTATTTCTATGTAGTTCTATGTTAGTTGGATAGATATAGTTTCCTTTTACATCAAAACAGGAGTAATAAGATTTTATCAGCAGGCCGCTTTTCTCGTGTGCAACGAGTTCAGGTCTGGAAAAACTGTCTTCTGCAATTACTGGCAGGCCGTACGAAAGGGCTTCCGGAATTACAAAACCAAACGTATCCATATGTGTTGGCAGAACGAAAATATGTGATTGTTCATAAAGTTTTTTCGCTTCTTCGTATGGTATGCGATCTTTTATTTTTATCTTTTTATTTTTTTCAAATAGGTTTTTTATGCGTTCTGGTACTGAAGAAACCATGGTTAATTCTATATCGTACTTGCGACCTATCTTATCAAACGCCATCAGTGTTTCTATTCCTCCTTTCTCGTAGAAATTTCCACCTATAAATAAAAATTTTATTACGTTATCATTTTTCTTTTTGATTTTTTCAGGTGGCGTTATCACCGGATAGACAACTTCTATTTTTTTTCCTATTTCTTCTGATTTCAAGAAATTTAACAAGCTTGCCTTTGCAGCATTTGTCCAGGGCAAGAGTTTTTTCAATCTTCTATTTTCAAGTATTTTTTTCAGGTTTTTTAGGAATGCCGGATTATTAAACGCCGCCTGGTTGTATCCGGAAAATACAGCAGCATGCTCAAAATCCATTACATAAGGTATGTTTGTTTTCAGGAGCGACTGCGCGCTGTGCACGGCCTCATAATCATTGCTGCTGAATTTTCTTATTTTTGGTCTTCCTATCTTGACCAAAAGATCGTTATAATGTGGCGAGACTGACCAGCGGATTCGTTCGAATAACTCCATTACCCTGCTATTTTTGGCTTGTGCCATTGGTATTGCTGCATATTCCTTGGTTTTATATTCACAGCCTTTTGGCGGGTTAGTAAGCATATGCTTATGCGTATTATGCAGATTTGTTGAAGAGTATAAAAATACTTTATAGTTCTGCCACATGTTCTCCCAAAAACTATTTTTTTCCAAGTGCTTTATAAATATCTTCAAAGACTTCTTTTAATCCAATTCTTATGTTCCAAGCTGGATAATGATCGCGCGCCTTGTTTATGTTGGATATCCACCATATATGATCAGCCTCTCTTTCCGGGCCCATTTTATATTTTATTTTTTTGTTGGTGATATCCTCAATAAGATCGATTGCTTCTATTAGCGAGATGGAATTTTTTCTTGCACCGCCGATGTTATATACCTCTCCTGCTCTTGGTTTCTTAATAAATTCGAAGAATAATTTTGCCAGATCTGCAGCATGTATAACATCCCGAACCTGATAACCTGCATGCCCAAAAATTGTTAATTCCTCACCAGTAAGTGCCTTTTTGATGAAAAACGGTTCCCAGTTGTGCATTTCTGCGGCCTTTGCAGCTCCACCTGTTATGCAGCCCATTCTGAAAATCCCAGTTTTCAATCCATAGAGGTGCGCATATTCCTGGCAGTATAAGTCAGCGGCAGCCTTTGAAACACCGAAAGGCGTATGCATCATTTGGTCTATGCGCAGGCTTTCATCAAAACCATCCTTTAAGGTTGGGTCGATTGGTTCAAATCGTTTTCCAATTTTTTTATAAGAAAAATAGTTTGGCGCCTCGCCGTAAACCTTATTAGTACTACAAAAAACAAAAGGAATCTCTTTATTATATTTCCTCACCGCCTCAAGAAGAAAAAGCGTTCCGTATGCGTTTATTTGGAAGTCCTCCATTGGTATTTCGATTGATTTTGGGTGGCTCGGTTGTGCCGCAGTATGTATGACCGCATCAACTTTTTTAACTACTTCTATAATTTTTTCATCCCTTATATCTATCTCATGATGCTCTATGGAATACTTCTTTCTTAGGTCCATCATAGTCGTGCTTGTTTCGCTTTCTTTACCGAAAAGTTTTCCTCTCGTGTAATTGTCAATACTGATTACCCCCCAGCCGTCGCTGGCGAATAGTTTGCAGCATTCACTTCCTACCAAACCAGCACCGCCAGTAATAAGAATTTTCATTTTTTCCCCTCATCATTTTTCCAGCAAAAATTTAACAGTTCTTCTTATTCCATCTTCAATGCTTATTTCGGGCTTCCATCCAAGCGCTTTTATTCGTTCAGTTGATAGAAGTACCATTGGCTGGTCTCCAAGCCAGCCCACTTCACCACCAGTATAATATCGTTCGACTTTTTCCAGCCCCATCCCGTTTATAACTAAATCCGCTACTTTATCGATTAATATAACATTATCATGGCCAAGATTGAATACATTATTTTGATTCTTTGATCTTTCGATGCCAGTGAATATGCCCTTTATACAGTCATTTATATAAAGGAAAGACTTTTTTTGCCTTCCATTTCCAAGTATCTCGAGTTTTTTCGGATCTTTTTTTAGTTTATTTACAAAATCTATCACCACGCCATGCGGGTAGCGTTCGCCAACTATGGATACGAACCTATACATATAATGTCTAAAGCCATAATAAAATGAAAATGCCTCTATCAATGCCTCGCATGCAAGTTTGCTCGCGCCGTAAAGCGAGTTTTGTACTTTTGGCGTATCTTCTGGTGTTGGTATTGACTTCTGCTCGCCATAGACTGCTGCAGAAGAGGTAAAACAAATACCCTTTACGTCATTTAGGCGCATTGCCTCCAGGACATTGCATGTTGCGATTGTATTTTGTTCCAAATCAACGCGTGTATTTTTTATTCCATTGCGTATGTCTGCGTTTGCAGCAGCATGAAAAACGAAATCAATGTTTTTCATCTCCTTTATCAAAAGAGCAGGCTCTTTGAAAATATCCACTCTAGCAAGTTTATAGTTTTTGTTTTTCCTGTGTCCCTCAACAACCTTCTGCTGTCCAGTGTGCATATTGTCGATTACAGTCACATTTGCTTTTTGCGCCAATAACCTATCGACAATGTGGCTGCCTATGAAGCCTGCACCACCGGTTACAATGATATTTTTGGATTCAAAAGGCATCATATACCATCTTTTTTCTATATATTCTTATTTTTCGCATAAAGCGGGTGGCCACCAGGTGCAAACCATACCTTAAAGCCTTTTTTGACAAGGAAATCCGCCAGGATCTGTCCATTGTATTTTTCAACATCATGCGTGGATATTGCAATTTTTTTGATTTTTCCAAGCGTTTTATCTGATGCATTTAGAAGTATATCATACTCAGCGCCTTCACAATCCATCTTCAGAAATTCACAGCTTTTTATATTATAATCCTTGAAAAGCTGGTCTATTCCAATCGATGTTGTTTCTATTTCTTCCAGGTCTTTTTCAAATTCCTGGCTGGCGATGCTTTTGTAGAAACTGTGCAATCCGGTGTGATAAGCAGTTTTATTTATATACATCTTTCTTTTTTCCTTTCCTTTACCAAGCGCCTTTCTGACTACTGTTATGTTTTTTTTGTTATTCAGTAGGATATTCTCTTCAAGCAGCTTTCCATTAGAATCAGTAGGTTCTACAGCAATTACTTCCTTTGCCTTTTGTGATGCCATTATGGAGAAAAACCCGATATGCGCCCCTACATCAATAACCGTGCCATCACCTAATGGTAAACTATCTGGAGTGTATATCTTTTCTATGAATACTTCCCTGAATATATTGTGGTCTGAAGAATATCCAGTTCTTATCCTGAATTTTAGCCCGTTCCTAAGTTTCAGTTCGAACAGTTTTCTTTTTTTATCCAATGTTGATATGAAAAGCCCAGGCCAGTTTTTTATAATATTGGCCAGGTCAATGCCCCTTTTTATTTTATTCAATACCATCTTTGCCCCCCTCTTGTTATCCTGTGTCATTATATATTATTTTAGTTCCTTCTTCCTCGAATTTAAAACACACTTCTCTTAAATTGCTTAATGCCTTGCGTACTACGGATTGCTTTTCTTCTTCACAATAAAACATGAGAAATCCGCTGCCACCTGCGCCTAAAATCTTTCCACCGCTTGCGCCGGCCATCATAGCTTTTTCATAATATGCGTCTATAATATCGTTGCTGATCTTATCCGCAAGGGATCGTTTTAATTTCCAGGAATCATTTAAGGCTTCGCCGAATCCGTCAATTACTTTATTATCAAGCTGTTTATGCATTTTATTAGCTATCTGACGCATTTTATTAAGTGTTTCGATTTTATCTTTTATATTTCGCTTTTGAGTAGTTAATATATCACTGGCCTTTCGGCCGCCACCTGTATAAAAAAACATTAGTTTTTTGTATAATCTGCCTATTGTTTCTTCAGATGCATTTATTTTGGTTACTGTTACAGTTCCGTCCCTGCTGAACCGGATAAACCTAAATCCGCCATATGCAGCAATGTACTGGTCCTGCTTTCCTATTGGCTCCTTCAAAACATCAATTTCTATCTTGCATGCCTCTGTGGCAAGCTGTTCAGCATCTACATTTTCTTTCTTATAGGTGTGCATTGCATTAAGCGCCCCCACTATGAAACTGCTGGATGAGCCAAGGCCAGTTCCATGAGCAGGTACATCTGCAATTGCGCTAAGCTCGAATTCCTTGTTTATGCCAACCAGTCGCATACCTTCCCTTATGGTCGGATGTCTTATCTCATCAATCGAACTGACAATCTCCGTTATTTTGTAATTGAGCTGGATAGTCCTGTCGAATTTTCTATTTACCATCAGATATATATACTTGTCAATGGTGCTGGTTAGGACGCATCCATGGTCAAGTTTATAATAATCCTCAAAATCCGTCCCGCCACCAAAAAAGGAAACGCGTAAAGGAGTTCTAGATAAAATCATTTATATCATTCTTCAGTCCATTTTTCTATAAGTTGGTATTTTAACATATGCCCTATTATAAAATGAATATCTTCAGCTATTTCAACGTTGTTTGTTCTTGTAATAAAACAGTGCTTTACAATATTTTTTACCTTGCCTCCTTCAAAAGCGGTTAATGCAACTGTTGTAGCACCATTTTTATTTGAGAATTCCAATGCTCTAACGACATTTGGAGAGTTGCCGCTAGTACTTATTCCTATAACCAAATCATCCTTCTCCAGAAAATTTTCCAATTGTCTTGAGTAAATCGATTCATAGTTCTCATCATTGGCCCATGCGGTAATCAGGGGCATATTTTCATTAAGGCAGATTATCTTCAACCTTTTTTTATACATGACGGCAGTCTTTGATAGATCTGCTGCAAAATGAAATGCATTTGTTGCGCTATCCCCATTACCGAAAATATAAACAGCGCGATTGTTTTTTAGAGTGTTATTTATTATGTCCGCTAACTTTACTATATCTTTTTCGCTTATGCTTTGTAGCACCACTTGAAGTTCTTTAAGGTAATCCATGTTTATCCTATTATATATTCTGAACCAACTTATTATAAGCTTTTATAAATCCAGAAATTGTTTTGCTTACGTCAAAATCCTTGGCTCTTTTAAGCGCTTTCTTAGATAGTTCTGATTGAAGATTCTCATCGGAATAAATCTTCTCTATTTTATCTGCCAGATCAACGTGGTTGCCAGATTCAAAAACCAAACCAGCTCCATCAGCAACCCATACGAGAGCGCCCTTATCTGATACAACGACTGGCAGGCTCATTGCCATTGCTTCCACAACTGTGCGCCCAAATGTCTCAAACCATCTTGCTGGATGGACAAAAAGTTTGGCGTTAGCATAGATTTCTAACAGTTCTTTTAGCCTTACATGGCCGTGCAATATTATGTTATTCTTTATTTTGAGTGTCTTTATTAAATCTATTATTTTTTCTTTCTGATTTCCATCATTCCCAACATGATGTAGTATGATGTTAATTCCTCTTTTCTTAAGTTCAGCAACTGCTTTTATAACAATATCAACCCCTTTCGTGTAATCAAAACGTGAGGCAGAAACTATGTTGAAGACCCTTAACTTTTGATCTGTAGCCTTTGGTCTTGATTTAAATACGCTGAAATCGAATCCATCCGGAATCATCATCATTTTTCCAGCATCTAAACCGTATTCTGTGAAAATTTTCTCCGCAAATGGACTTACTGGGAAGTACATGTCAATGTATTTTTTGGTTAGTTCCAGCCCTTTCTGCTGATAAGCTCGAATAGGGATCGACATAATTTTTTTTAAGAATGGCAGGTCAGAGTGCATTACCCGCTCGTATGTTCTGCAATTTTTATGACAGTTACCATCCATTAATGCAAAATTTGTGCAGAACATATACGTGTTCATATCTACAACAACAGGTGTGTTTCCGCCATTTTTTCTATATGCTGCAGCAGCAGTAAGCAGCCACGGATTATGAACATGGTAAACGTCAAACTGGTCTTCGTATTTTTTAAGAATACCTTGTGCTTCATGATCGGTTTTTATCGGGTTTGAGTTATCAATGTTTTCCTCAATCATCCTATAAGGTTTTTTCTCGCTTTCGCCTAAATCATTCTTGCTTGAAATTATAGTTATTACAGAAATATCATGGCCTCGCTTAGTCAGCTCTTTTGCATAAAGGTCGAGGCTAAACATCGAGCCTCCTTCCAGCTGCAGATTCAAGAAATACTCAACAAATGCGATTTTCATTTTTCCACCAAATTTTGGATTCGTTCAAAATCTTATAACTATCATTTATCTCCTTACTGCAAATAAAATATGCCAGTATCCAGGCTGGTCATTATGCATAGTTTTATAGCCGCATTTCTGAAGATAGCTAGCTATCCTTTTTCTTATTGCCCGATCCCCGCATTCTATTGCAAACTTTTTTATTTTTCTTATCACGTTCCTTGGTGTTGATATTACTGTGTCAAGCTCGCAACCTTCAGAATCTATTTTCATAAAGTCTACACAGTTCAATTTCTCCAATATGTCAGCCATGGTAATGCATTGGACCCTTTCGGTTTTTTCTGTTTTATTGAAAATTGAATTTGCAGAGCTGTTATGATGGAGAAAAATATCAAGCTTCTTCCTCACGTTCCATACTGCCATCCTGCGAGTTATCACATTTTTTAAACCATTCACCTTTATATTTGCATTTAAAATTTCAAAATTATTTTTTATAGGCTCAAATGCGATAACCTCCCTTGCTTTTCTTGCAGCATATATAGTAAAAACCCCTATGTGCGATCCTATGTCAACAACGACGTCGTTTTTTTCTATATCAAAAAATCTTGTGTAAACCTTATACAGCCATATTTGAACAAGCAGCCCTCTGTCCGGTCCGCGTGCATTAACCCACAGTCTTGTACCATCCGTTAACTTATACAGGGTTAAAAAGTTTTTTCCAAAGGCTAGTGCTTTTAAGTACGCAAAAAAACAATCAGGATAGTTCTTTACGATCTCCGGTAGCCTTAAGAGTTTCTCCATTCTTTTTACCATCAAATTCACTTGCAATTTATAGATCGAACGATCCATTCATAATATCTTTTCAACCCATCATCTATTTTTACTTTTGGGTTCCAACCTAGTCTTGCACCTGCTTTTTTGTTATCTGCCCCTGTATGTTCAACATCCCCCTTCACATTTTCCTTGGTTATGATTTTTGATTTACTTTTGGTAATTTTCAATATTTTTTCAGATAGCTCTTCTATAGAGATCTTGTTCCCGCCGCCAATGTTAAAAGTGTCAGTACCGTTATACTTTAGTGCAAGTATATTTGCCTCCGTGGCGTCTTCTATATAGGTTATGTCTCTTGTTTTTTTACCATCACCGTAAATTTCTAAATCCTCTCCTTTAATTGCTTTGTGCATGAATTTATTAATCGCAAGGTCAGGTCGCATTCTGGGCCCATAAACAGTGAAATAACGAAGTGTTACTATTTTTAAACCATAAACTTGTGAAAAAACCTTGCAATAATGCTCGCATGCAAGTTTGCTCGCTCCATAAGGAGAAATAGGTTGTGTCGGATGCTCCTCATCAAATGGTAGATATTGTATTTTTCCATAAACAGAGCTTGAAGAGGCAAAAACAATCTTGCTTATATCCTTTTTTCTTGCCGTTTCCAATACATTTAATGTTCCAATGATATTAACGTCTGTTGTTTTTACCGGCAGCTCAACTGATATGCGCACACCTGGCTGTGCAGCTTCATGAATAATTGCATCAACATCTTTGGTAACACTTTCGATATCTTTAATATTCATTATGTCTCCTTCAGTTAATTTGAACTTTGGATTTTTGAGATTATTGGCGACATTTGATTTTTTGATTTGCAGGTCGTAAAATCTGTCAAAATTATCTATAACATTGACTGCGTTTCCTTCTTTAAGAAGCCTGTCACAGATATGGCTGCCTATAAATCCCGCACCGCCAGTTATCAGGATTGAGTTCATTTGCTACCACTCGGTGGTATTATTCCCTCCATCATTTTATTGGCTTTTCTATAAGACTCAATGGTTCCTATGTCAAGCCAGTATGGAAGTTTACATACGTATCCGGCTAGTTCTTGTTTTTTTACCAGTTTTGGAAATAGCGATTCCTCTACTTTTATTTTTTTAAGTTCTAAATCTTCTAATGCCTCTGGCTCAATAATATAATATCCTGCATTTGCTTTGTTTGATTTTGCCTGTGCCTGGGTTGGTTTTTCAACAAAATTTTTTACAATATTGCCATCTAGATCCGCAACTCCGAATCTGGAAACATCCTCCAGTGGCACTTCAAAAAGTGCTACTGTCCCCATCTTATTATTCTTCTTATGAAAGTTGCACATGTTTTCAGAATCTAGCTTTGTTATGTTGTCTCCATAAGCAATGAATGCAGGTTCACTAATTTCCTTTTCAATAACTATGGTTTTCAGGTCGCCGGCAGTTTCCCATCCAAGCGTCCTTACTAACTCTATTTCGATCCCGTAATCAACATGGTTAAAATAATGTTCTAGTGCATCGCGCATATGCGATATGCCAATATATATCTTTTTTATGCTGTTGCATTTTTTTAGGTTGTCAATTACATATTCTATAACTGGTCTGCCGCCTACAGGTAATAAGGGCTTTGGTATCCCATATGTAAGCGGTTGCAGTCGTGTTCCTTTCTTTACTATTAAAAGGTTTTCTATGTCAATTTTTAGCATGGTCTCTTGTCGTATTTGTAATAATAAAGATCTACGGTCGTTTCTTAATCTAGGGCCCCAACCTCTGGCTAATAGTTTTTTAAAAAAAGAACATATTAATGAACCTGAAACGTTTTACCCGTTAGAGGCTTGTTTTTGTAGCAAATGCCATTTTGTCCAGTTGGGTTATGTGGTAGACCCAGAGGCATTATTCAGGAATTATATGTATTTTTCATCTAATTCAGAGTCAGCACAACGCCATTACGGTGAGTTCGCAAAAGATATTGCTGAGAATGTGTTAAATAAAAAAGGCTTTGTTATTGAGATCGCCAGTAATGACGGCATTTTATTAAAAAATTTTAAAAAATATGATATATCAGCATTAGGAATTGAACCAGCAGAAAACGTGGCAGCAGCCGCTAAACAGCAGGGCGTAGATACATGGGTGGATTTTTTCTGTGAGCGAACTGCGAAAAACGTTTCTTCAAAGTACGGCAAGGCAAACGTTATTATCGGAACCAATGTTTTTGCGCATGTGCCAGATTTGGATGATATGGCGAGAGGACTGGACATTCTTCTTGCTGAGGATGGAGTAGCGGTATTCGAATCCCCGTATCTGGTTGATCTTCTGGAGAATTTGGAATTTGATACGATCTATCATGAGCACTGCTCTTATATATCAGTTACCCCATTAGACTATTTTTTTAATCGTTTTAAGATGGAGATTTATGATGTTAAAAGGACTTCAATCCATGGTGGATCTTTGCGTTTTTATGTTAAGCGAAAATCATACCATTCACATCCCATCAGCCCTGATGTAAAAAAACTAAAAATACTTGAAACTGATCTTGGGCTAGACAAGTGGGAGACATACGAAAAATTCTCCAAGCGCGTTTTGTCTTTTAAAAATGAACTGGTCCTTCTGCTCACTGATCTGAAATCAAAAGGTAAACGAATTATTGGATATGGGGCAGCAGCCAAAGGCAATGTACTTCTCAATTATGTTGGGATAGGTCCTGAAATTTTAGATTTTATAGCAGATAAAAGTCCATACAAGCATGGCTATTACACACCAGGAAAACACATCCCAATAGTTTCAACTGATAAGATAACGGAATCCGGTAGCGACTATATGCTTATTTTAGCCTGGAATTTTGCAGATGAGATTATGAAACAGCAGGCTTGGTTTAAGAAAAAAGGCGGTAAGTTTATAATTCCAATTCCGCATGTTAAGATAGTTTAGTGTTTTTCATTCTTCATTGCATTTAATCCTTCCTCAATTGTCCGCATCTTTATTTTGGTTTCTTTTTGAATTTTTGTATTGCCCAGATTGACATTAGCCCTTATTGCTGGCAAATGCAGAATGCCAGAATTTATGCCTTTGACTAGAGAATCATCCATTTCAAATTTCATTGCAATTTTTTTTGCCCATTCCAAACGATTCAGGTATGTACTTCCTGTTGCATGATATGTTCCAACCTTGTCCAACTCAATTAAACGCTTAATGGATGAAACTAAATCTTCTACATAGGTAGGTCTATTATACCAGTCTTCACAAACCTCTATAATCTGATCGCTTTCTAGTTTATCTAGTGTGCTCACAACAAAGGATTTTTTCTGTTGCCTGGTTTTATTCCATCCATAAATCTGATCAGTTCTGATTATCAGATGGTTCGGATTTTTTGCCACAGCCAATTCGCCGCCAAGTTTGCATGCACCGTAAAAATTGATTGGCGCAGGTATATCGTCCTCTTGGAAGATGCGTTTTACAGGTGGGAATACATTAGACGTGGAAAGATAAACTAACTTTGAATTCATTTTTTTCGTTTTCTCTGCTATGGCTCTGGTTGTTTCCACATTTATTGAATAAGATTTCTCTTTTTCAGTTTCATGTGTATCTACGCTAGGCGGCGCAGCTACATGGCAGACTATTGATGGTTTTATTTTGTCCAAGAGTGATGTGATATGTGCATGGTTTTCTAAATTGATTTTATAACCGTTCGTATTGTCTATGTCTACTTGGTGGTTGCAGTATGTTAATGCTATTTTATAGTTTTCTTTGAGTTTTTCCACGAGCGTGTATCCGACCAGACCGCTCCCACCAATAATAAGACAGTGCAAATTTTCACCTTTGTTTTGGGACACCATATTTAATATTTTTCTTGCTGCGATATGGCACGAACAAATGGGAATATAAGAATATAATAATCGTAAGCGTCAGAGAACCTGTAACTATTAATGGTAAGAGTAATACAAAAGCAATCTTATTTAAAAATCCAGTGCGACCCTGGTATATGACATGTTCTTTTTTATCTACTACAAATAATTCCGATGATAGAAGATATAGAAAGATAACCCACCAGCCAGTGAAATTAGCCTTATTTGTAAAAATTTTTTTGTTAAAAGCGCCAAGTGTGGTTTTCCATTTCCTCATTATCTCGTTCTTGTGTTCGTAATTGATTCCAATAGCTTCTGTTGGAAGGTTGCAGTTGTCCTGTTCGTATCTAACCGCCTTGTAATTGCCGCGGAACATCCGCCCTGAAACAAAATCAGCGATTCCCTGTAAAAGGTACCGTGACCTTGGTTGGTCTAGCAGGTAAAAAGAAAATCCGGAAGTCATGAAAACGTACAGATATGTAAAAAAAACGCGCTTTTTGCCCATCATGAATTCCAGCATCAGGCTGTTGCGGACAACATAATACGCCCTCTCGCTAAAAAAGTAGATCTGCCTGGTTTCATGGACTACCTTGCTAGGTATTATGACATTTTTGGCGTATATGTTCAACCTGTTGTGCCATTCCAGGTCTTCACAATAGTAATAAAAAGGCATCCAGCTCAGTCCGGCTTTGTATAAAGAATCTGTTCTTACACCTGCGTAAAAACCCATTAGATGCGTTATAAAGTTTGAGTCGCCAACATCTGCAGTGGGAAAAACAACAACTTGGTTTTCCTTCAGTACTTTTACAATATTTCCTACCAGTTTCTTATCAATCGGAAAGCAGTCGTCATCTGCAAGTATCAGGTATTTGTAATCCTCTTCCAGAACAAAACGCTCTCCAGTATAAAACCCGCCGGCACTTCCATAGTCATTGTTCCTTCGTATATGGGCCAAACTGAATTCTTCCGTGTTTTCTATCAATTCGTCATCCGGACCATAAACAATTATTAAATCGAAATCTTGGAATGTCTGCTCTTTTAGATATTGCATGTGCCTGCCAAGCTTTTCCTTTCCCCTAAAACTTGGCATAATTATGGCAACATCGTTTTCTGCCTTTCGTTCATCCTTAACAAGATTCGCTAGCTCCTTAAGCGTTGGTCCTTCCTGTAGCCAATTGTCTTTAAACATAAAACGACCACATTTATTTGTGTTTTATCTCCCAATTGTAAGGAATGTCCTTGCTAAACGGATCCTTTCTTTTTATCTCTTCTGGATCATGGGGTTCTGTGGCGCAATTGGCTACAATCGCAGGCTTAACTCCTATCCCTTTAAACCCATTCCATATATTTGGCGGAATCTTCACAAGACAGTAATTATCCTTTCCTATAAACAGTTCATCTATTTCCCCTTTTGTCCTGCTTTTTGGTCTATCATCGTATACAACTAGTTTTATCATCCCGCTTACTACTGTATAGTTCAACGTCATCCTTTCATGTAGGTGCCATCCCTTTATTACATTTGGATAAACCATGGAAAAATATATCTCGCCAAATTTCTCAAAGTGCTTGTCATCTTTCCTTAGCATATGCATTACCTTGCCGCGTTCGTCAGGAATCTGCTTTAGTTGGTGTATCTCTATGCCTTCAATCAATGTATCACCTGCTTTTTCAACTCAATTAATACCATAAATGGTATTTATATTTAAACCATAATAGTAAGAAGTTTTTTCAATAACCTGAAGCCACCATTTATTGTTCTTGTACCAGTCTACAGATCTTTTTACTGCTTCTTCTAAATGTACAGAAGGCTTCCAGTTTAATATTTTATCAGCTTTGTCCCATGATAAATATTGTTTCTCTATTTCACCAGTAGCCTTTTTATTAAGTACTACTGGTTCATAATTGTAATGCAAACCGAAATTTTTAATTGCTAATTCTGCTAGTTGGATTACTGATGTGGCATTTCCAGTGCCAAAATTAAATACATGGCCATTTGTTAGTTCCTGCTTATCCCCTAGTTTTATTAAGGCGTTTACTGCGTCTTCAACATACATGTAGTCCCTTATATATCCTCCACTAGTTCTTATTATAGGTTTTTTATTGTTGATTAAGAAATAAACAAAACTAGGGAGGGCCCTCAATATATTAGAATCTCTCCCGCCAATTACGTTCGAGCACCTTGATATTGCAGTTTTTAAACCATAGGTTGTATGATAAGACTGAACCAGACGATCTGCTGCTAATTTGGAAGCATCATAAGGAGACTTTGCATCTAGGACATGATTCTCATCTATAGGGACATAGTTAGGTTCACCATACACCTTGTCTGTACTTGCAAAAATAAGGAATGCCTCATTGTTTTCAATCCTTAAGGCCTCTAATATATTCATGGTTCCATTAATGTCTACTTCACTTGTTTCTCTTGGATTTTTTATTGCATACATTACCTGTGTTATTGCAGCAAGATGGTAAATCATATCCATATCTTTCATTGCTTTGTTGATTACAGATGAATCCCTAACATCTCCATAAACTACCTTTATTTTTTTTCTTATATGTTTAATGCTATCTAGTCCGATCGGATCATCTCTCTTAACCAGCAAAGTTATATCTGCTTCCCTATCCGTAAGCGCTTCAACAAGCCAAGAGCCTATAAAGCCAGTCCCGCCTGTTATTAGAACTTTTTTCCCTTTCCATAACATGAAAACAACCCTATTTTTTTATCCATGGTACCACGCCCTTATAGCCAGTGTGTATCATTTTTCCAGTATTCCAGAGACTATTCAACCTGTCAACATCCTTGAAAGTATCCATGCAGGTCCAGAAGCCATCATGGGTATACGCAGCCAATTCACCAGCCTTGGTAAGTTTTCTCATTGGTTCTTCTTCCAGTATGTCATTAGCATTAAGATAATCGAAAAATTCCTTTTTAAAGATAAAGAAACCACCGTTTATGTAATCTTTCAGGAAAGGCTTCTCACGAAATGATTTGACCATGTTATTTTGGTCTATTTCTACAAGTCCAAAGGTTGTCATAGGATGTACTGCCGTCATTGTTGCTATTTTTTTCTTTTTTTGATGGTATTCATATAGTTTGGATATGTCCAAATCAGTTAACCCATCGCAGTATGAAACAAAAAAATTTTCACTTTCTACATATTTTTCAATAAGCTTTACTCTCCCACCTGTTTGTGTTTCTAAGCCTGTATCTGCAAATGTAATGTTAAAGTTATGCCAGTTATCTGGCAGGTGTTTTATAATTTCTTTGTTATTATTATTGTCTGTACGGATTGAAAAATCATTGAGTTTCCATTCCATATCTACGAAAAATTCCTTTACCATTTCCCCCTTATATCCTAATGCTAAGATAAAATTAGTATATCCATAAGAAGCATAAATATGCATTACGTGCAGAATTACTGGATAGGGGCCTATTGGGACAAGAGCCTTCGGTATTATGTCCGAGTATTCCCTCATCCTCAGTCCTTTTCCACCAGCCAGTATTACTACATTGGTTTTATCTTCCATATTTCTTATCACCAACGTCTTTAAAATAATTAATAGTTTTTAATAATCCTTCTTCCAGGGATACCTTTGGCATCCAATTAGTCGTTTTTGTGATCTTTGTAATATCTGGTTTTCTTTTTACCGGATCATCCTGTGGCAATGGCTTAAATGTTATTTTCGAATCGCTCGCGCACAATTTTTTTACAATTTCAGCAAGCTCTGTGAGTTTTGTTTCATTTGGATTTCCAATATTGAAAATATCAAATTTAATATCTGAGAAAGCGAGCCTTATTAATCCATCAACCATATCACTTATATAACAAAAACTGCGCGTTTGTTTTCCATTTCCATAAATCGTTATTGGTTCGTTGCGCAGTGCCTGGTTAATAAAATTTGGGATAACTCTGCCATCATTACTGCGCATTCTAGGGCCATACGTGTTGAATATCCTAGCCATAATGATGTCTATCTTATATTTTTTATTGTAATTCATGCAAAAAGATTCCGCAAATCTCTTTCCTTCATCATAGCAAGAGCGTGGGCCATTTGGATTAACATTACCCCAGTAGTCTTCACTTTGAGGGTGCTTAAGCGGATCACCATAAACCTCTGAAGTTGACGCATGCAAAACACGCATCTTGTATTTTATTGCATTGCCCAGAACATTTTTCATACCTATAGAATTTGTTTCAAGCGTTTCAATAGGATACTTTTGATAATCAATAGGGCTTGCCGGGCATGCGAGATTAATTACCAAATCCGCTTTAATATCAAATGGCTTTCTTATATCTTGATTTAGGGATTCTATGTTGAGATTCTCAACGTTTTTTTTGTCTCCAGTAATTAAACTATCAATGCATACCACTTCATGGCCTTCACTGGCTAAGCGCTCGCACATATGGCTGCCTATGAAGCCTGCACCACCTGTAATTAGGATTTTCATATATTAACCTTACCCAGTCATTTTACATCTTTTATTTCTTATGCAAAAGTACTTTACCAATTTTCTTTTTAATTATGTCCATCCAGTATTTTGTATAAAATTTTATTGTGTATAAGTATTTTGAGTATAACGCACATCTATTCTCAATCTGGTCCATTGTTGAATTTTGTTCAACCTTTTTAGCATAGACCATTGAAGTTTCTGTAAATTTAATATGTCTGAAATTCCTGGACATATATAAATTATCTTTAACTACTTTTTTTGGTCCTTCGTATTGGGTAGTGTCGTGAAAAACAATCGTTCCATTGTTTATTAATTTTGGGAACCATATTTCAAAGTCTTTTTTTACCGAATCATATTCATGGTTTCCATCTATAAAAATCAATTCAACCGAATGGTCAAAGGATGCAGCCGCCTCCTCTGACGTCTTAACAATCGGATAGACTATATCTTCAACTTTTGCATTTTTGATATTTTTTTTAAATGACTCTAGTGTATTAATTTTTTCAAATACTTTTTGGTGTTCAGGGGAACCATTGTGCGGGTCAATCGCATAAATTTTGGTTTTATTACCAGCATTTGACCCTTTGGCAAGCCATATTGTGCTTTTCCCTTTCCAAGAACCTATTTCAACAATCACACCTCTGCCTGTGCAGTTTTTGGCTAGGTTGTAGAGAGTTTCTCCCTCTTCATCAGTTAACCATCCTTCTACACCGTTAGTTATCTTTTTAATCTCAGTTATTTCCTTTGTCATTGGCCCACCATTATATTAATAGAATCTAATCAACCTTTCAATGCCTTGTTCAAGATCTACCTTTGCCTTAAACCCAAGTTCTTTTTCCGCCTTCGCAGTGTCTGCCCTTATCCTGAATACATAATTGCTTATTTTATTCTCGACATATTTTGGCTTTAAGTTCTTATGCATTTTTTTATTAAGCAGGTGAACCATATTATTAATAGAGGTTTCAACCCCAGTACCAACATTGTAAATTCCGAATTTTATGCTGCTTTTCATTGCCAGCATGTTCGCATCAATAACATCATCAATATATGTAAAGTCCCTGGTTTGCTTGCCGTTGCCATAAATAACTGGAGATTCGTTATCTCTTATCGCCCAAAAAAACTGTGAAATTAGGTTTGCATAAGTTTTTTTAGCTGTTTCTCCTGGGCCATAAACACTGAAATAGCGCAATGCCATTGATCGTACGCCATAAAGCTTATTATAAAGTTCTGCTAACCTCTCCATTGCAAATCTTGCCTCGGTATAAAAGTCAGTAACCTTTATGCGCATGTTTTCCTTATGTGGTGGCCTTAGATCGTTATATAGAGAGGATGTCGAGGCCCATACAATTCGAGTCTCTTGCTTACGTGCAAACTCAAGAATATTTATGAAATCATTTATAACCATGCCAACGCGGAGCGGGTTTTCTTTATACATTGGAGTAGATGAGTATACTCCTTTATGAAATATAACATCATAGTTATCTGTGAATTTTTCGCAGGCCCCGCTTTCACAATTCAGGATTTTGATCTTATCTTTTATAGCTTGAAGATTTGACACGCTTCCACTATGAAAATTATCAGCAACTGTAACGTTGTTTCCTTCAGTAACTAGTTTTACGGCAATATTCGAACCTATAAAACCCGCACCACCAGTAATTAGTATATTCACCTATGATCACCTAATCAAAACACGAATTAATTGGATGTATATACAACAAGTTAAGGCATTAAGCTTTTAATTATAATCCGACATCATATTGCCATGAAATCTGCGTTAATTACTGGCATTACTGGACAAGATGGTGCCTATCTCGCTAAATTTCTTCTTGATAAAGGCTATAAGGTATTTGGCACTTACAGAAGGCTCAGCACGCCAAATTTCTGGAGGCTTTTTGCAGTTGATGTTTATGATAAAGTTACTTTGATTCCTGCAGAACTTATAGACTCAGCATCCTTAACAGAGGCCCTAAAGGTTTCAGAGCCAGATGAGGTGTATCATCTCGCAGCCCAGAGCTTTGTTGGTGCTTCTTTTGAACAGCCAGTAGGAACAGGTCAGGTAACAGGGATAGGCGTTGCAAGACTACTAGAGGCAATAAGAAGCTTTGATCCCAAAATAAAGACGTATCAAGCATCAACAAGCGAGCTGTATGGTAACAATAAAAAAGAGGCGCAAAACGAAGAAACCACATTTAGTCCTGCATCGCCATATTCAGCAGCAAAGCTTTATGGCTATTGGATGACAAGGATATATCGTGAAGGGTATAAGATGTTTTGTTCAAATGGCATATTGTTTAATCATGAATCCCCAATACGTGGTCTTGAGTTTGTAACAAGAAAAATAACAAATGCAGTTTCTCGTATATCACTTGGGCTACAAAAAAAATTAGTGCTAGGAAACCTAGATGCAAAGCGGGACTGGGGGTACGCGCCCGATTATGTGGAAGGGATGCACATGATCCTCCAGCACCATGAGCCAGAGGATTTTGTTTTTGCTACTGGAGAGGCGCACTCAGTTAGGGATTTTGTTGAAAAGGCATTTGCAGTTGTTGACCTGGATTGGCATAAATATGTGGAGACAGATCAAAGATGCAAAAGACCGTTGGATGTCAATCATTTGTGTGGTGACTATTCCAAGGCTAAAGAGCATCTTGGCTGGAAACCAAAGGTCAAATTTGATGAATTGGTAAAAATAATGACAAAGGCAGATGTAGAAAGATGGACAAGGTGGCAGAAAGGAGAGGTCTTTCCCTGGGATGCACCAAACCACTTGGACGAACTACATATTTTATCACGAGCTCTTAAGGCGTAATATTATAATTTAGCTGTTTATATGAGATTTTATGTGGAATCTGATTTTTATGATACCTATGGCAAAACCTTATTTTGATGAAAAGGAAACGCTCTATGTACAAGAAGCAGTTAAAAGTACATGGGTATCTTCAAAAGGTTCTTTTCTTGATACTTTTTCAAAAAAATTCGCAGCGTTTTGTAATGTTAAATATGCGAGTACAATATCCAATGGAACCGCTGCTTTACATCTTGCATTGCTTGCATTAGGTGTCGGCCATTCACACGAAGTAATAGTACCAGATTTTACATTCGCAGCTACTGCAAACGCAGTTTTGCATGCGAATGCAAAGCCAGTGCTTGTCGATGTGGAACGAGAAACCGGGTGCATAACAGCAGATGCCATTTCAAAAAAAATAACAAAGAGAACAAAGGCAATAATCCCAGTTCATTTATATGGACATCCTTGCAAAATGGATGAGATAATGGAGCTTGCCAATAGGCATGACATATCAGTAGTGGAAGATGCGGCGGAATCGCATGGAGCTGAGGTGAATAAAAGGCGCGTCGGTTCCTTTGGCCATATCAGTTGCTTTTCTTTTTATGGAAATAAAATAATAACTACTGGAGAAGGCGGCATGTGCGTAACAGATGACAATGAGTTATATGCAAAGATGGAGCTTTTGAAAAACCATGGCATGACTGCATCAAGACGTTATTGGCATGATGTTCTTGGTTATAATTATCGCATGACAAATCTTCAGGCGGCTGTTGGAGTAGCGCAGATGGAAAAAATAGATTTTTTTATCAATGAAAGAATAAGAATAGCAAAAAGCTATGTTTATCATCTCTCTGATTTGAAGAAACAAAGTATAATTGAATTACCTGCATGCAAACCTTGGGCAAAAAACGTTTACTGGATGTTTAATATATTAATAAAAAATTCAAAGGTTTCTAAACAGGAACTGATGAAAAGTCTTGTAGATTCCGGAATCGAATCAAGACCTTTTTTCTATCCTTTGCATCGCATGCCACCCTACCATAGCAATGAGAAATTTCCAGTAAGTGACTATATTTCAGATCATGGTATAAGCCTGCCTTCATATGCTGGAATGGAAGAGAAGGATATCGATTATATCTGTGATTGTATAAAGAAGGCGCTTTCATAAGCGAAACGCCAGTAAAAAATTACACAAGCCATTTTTTCAGTGTTTTTAGATTCTTTATGATCTCGCTTTCTTTCAGGCTACTACTTTCAAGTGTAAAATAAAGTTCTTTTTGATCTTTAAATGAGCGCACTGTTTTTTCAAACCAGCTTCCATTGCTTAATCCGAGATGTTGGTCACTCACACCATTATTTTCGTGTATGTGCAATTCCTTTACGAATTTTCTTGTTCTTTCAATAAAATCATCTCGGTCGAATTTAAGATTAAATGCAGAAACATTGAGATGCGCTATATCAAGAAGCATGCCAAAATATCGAGATCTTACTTTGTTGAAAACATATTCGCATTCAGGTGAGGTTCCCATTAGCAATGGCGTATACCCATCTCTGATATTGTAGCCTGCAACAACATTGTTCTCGACTGCCAATAGTATGTGCTGCTTGCTGCTGTATTCCTCCAGCATTTTCAATGCCTTAATGAAACGTTCCATTGCTGAATCGTTGTCCTGCGGGTTAAGAGAGAACCTGAAGTTTATATCTGGATCTTCGCTAAAGCCAGCATGAATAGAAACGATCTTTGATTTTATCAATTTTGCAAAATCAATGGCTGTTTTTACCTGACTGATGCTCCTTTGCCATATACCATCATTTGGTGATGCTAAGTTTAGAATAAGGTCCTCTTTAGGTGGAGGAAAATTATTATGTATAATATATTTGAAGTTGTATTTTTTTACCAATGACTTTATATTTGGATGATACCTGTGCGCTGAACCTAATTCAACACGTTCTATCCCTAATTTTTCATACGCGTTTAGAACTGATTCAATGTCCCTGCAGTTCTCGATGCAGGAGGAAGAGGTATAAATCATCCTAACCCTCCCTTTTCTTTACTACTCTAGCAGGCGCACCTACAGCAGTTACATTATCAGGTATGTCTTCCAAAACTACCGAACCAGCACCTATCTTTACGTTTTTTCCGATGTTTACGTAATCCTTTACTACTGTACCAGCTCCTATAAATGTATTTTCACCTATCTTGGTTCTACCTGCGATAACTACTCTTGAAGCAAGATGTGAATGGTCACCTAATATTGTTTCGTGTTCTACTATTGTGCCGCTGTTTATTATGCAGTTATTGCCTATTTTAGCCTCAGTTGTTATCTCAGCCAGTGGGCAGATCACCACGCCCTCTCCAAGTTGTGCAGTAGGGGATACATATGCATTTGGATGCACTGCGTTTATTATTTGGAAACCCATGTCCTTAAGTTTGAGATAATACTCCTTTCTTATTTCGTTGTCACCAACCGCAACTATAGCTGTTTTTATCCCTTTGGTATTGTATAAATCCGGTATTATTTCATGGCCGCCCAATATGGGGATATCAATTATTTTTTCATCCCTTACTGGTTTTTTATTATCTATGGCTGCGTATACCCCTGCCTCCTTGTGAAAGCGCAGTATTTCATATACTACCTTTGCATGACCGCCTGCCCCAATTATTATCATTTGCATAAGTCTCACCCTTTTTAGTCTTCTATGTCGCTCCACGTTAATGGGTGGAACTTCATTATTCCCTTTTTAGTCTTTTTCCCAATCACCTGTTTCCAATACTTAGGAGGTATGCCTTTTTCAGGTCGCATTATGGCAATGTTATCATTGTTTAATCTCTCACCAGCTAAAATATCTCTTTTAGCAATTATGCTTTTTCTCATGTACTCTTTTATTTCTTCCTCTCTTTCACTAAGTCTTTTTACCCCATCACCTAACCCTTTTTCAATGTTTCTTATTGATCTTACCCATTGTTTGAGCTCATCAGGATTCAATGATGCCTTATGATCAGGCCCCTCCATATTCTTATCAAGTGTGAAATGTTTTTCTATTATCCTTGCTTCAAGTGCAGCTGCTGCTAGTGAGGCCTCTAATCCTTCTGTGTGGTCAGAAAAACCTACAGGCAATCCAAACATTTTTTCAATGGTTTTCATCACATTCAGGTTCAAATCTTCGAATTTTGTAGGGTAATCAGTAACACAATGCAGTATTGCCAAACCGCCAGAACTGTTACTTGCTATGGAAACAACATCATTGATTTCTGCATAATTAGCAGCGCCTGTTGATAATATTATTGGCTTATTTGTTTTGGCAATCTTTTCTATAAGCGGTGTGTTTGTTATCTCTCCTGATGCTATTTTGTAAGCAGGCACGTTTAGCCGTTCCAAAAGATCAACTGATTCCAGATCAAACGGGGTTGATAATGCTATTATCCCCTTCTTCTTGCAATATTCAAAAAGAGTCCTGAAATCAGATTCGCTAAGTTCCAATTTTTTAAGCATTTCAAACTGAGTCTGGTTCTTTTTTAGGTTTTCTTTTTGGTAAGGAGCCATACTAGTTGTCTCTGCTACTAGATTTTCTGTTTTAAAAGTTTGGAATTTGATTACATCTGCGTTTGCTTCCTTTGCCACGTCCACAAGCTTTCTTGCCAACTCTAGACTTCCATTATGGTTTACACCAGCCTCTGCGATTAGCAGACAACTGGATTTTTCCGCATCAAAATGGCCGAGTTTGAAATTTTTATTATATTTTCTCATAGGTACTACCTGGAAATATTAATTAAGGCTAAGATACAAATATTTTCAATTTTGTGTTTAAAATACTTCTTGTTTCAATAATTTCATCTTATTTTCGGTAGTTTATATTTTTAAAAAATTTCTATATATCTTCAATCCGGCCTCGCCGCTTTTTTCAGGGTGGAACTGACACCCCCATACATTATCTTTGTTTATTACTGCACAATATAAATCCTTTCCATATTCTGATTCTGCAATGCTGTACTTTTTATTTTCAGGTACACAAATATAAGAATGTACAAAATAGAAAAAACAGCCAGTAGGGATACTTTCTAATATTGTATTTTTCCAGTAATCCCATGGTTCTTCTCCTGGTGATTTTATCTTGTTCCAGCCTATTTGCGGAATTTTAAAATTTACCCAGTTTGGATCCGGATCTCTAAATCTGATCACCCTGCCTTTAATCAGATCAAGTCCTTTATGATGGCCAAATTCAAAACTTTCAGTAAACAGTAGTTGCATACCAAGGCAAATGCCAAGTAACGGTTTTTTCGATTCGACAAACCTATATACCGCTTCGATAATTTTTCGCTCTTTTAGTTCATCCATAGCTTTTCCAAATGCTCCAACACCAGGTAGAATTAATTTGTCTGCATTCGCTATTTTCAATCTATCGCTCGTTATCTCAGCTTTGGCACCTATATAATTTATCGCCCTTTCTATACTGAAAAGATTTCCCATACCATAATCAACAATTGTGATTTTTTGATCCTTCATAGTAAAAACCCTTTACTTTCTGCATTCTGCACCAGCTTCTGTTACAATTTTTTTTACATCATTTATGCCCATCTTGGTAATCCGATCATCCATAAAAACAATTGAATTGGTTTTTTGTTTTATAAATTCAATATTCCCTTCCTCCTTGAATTCCTCAGAATTAACATAATTTTCTAAATAGTTATAATGGAATATGGTAGATGCACAGATTGCATCTGCATTGCTCTTTTTGATAATATTAGTAATATGTTCTGGCTTGCCGCAACCCCCATGCGCAATAACAGGCACAGAGACAGATTCAGTAATTTTTCTGACCAGTTCTAAATCATAACCAAACCCAGTGCCGTCTCTGTCAACAGATGTTAATAAAATCTCTCCAGCCCCAAGGTTAACAACCTCTTGCACCCATTTAAACACATCCTTGCTGGTTTTTTCCCTGCCATTATCAGTCATTGCCTCGTATCTTCCATTCATATATTTAGCCTCGATGGCAGAAACAATGCATTGCGAACCAAAAATCTCTGCCCCCTCTTTTATGAGATCTGGATTATGTATAGCCGCTGTATTTATTGCAACCTTGTCTGCACCAGCGCGCAGCAGTGTTTTTATGTCCTCAACCGTTCTTATACCCCCGCCAACTGTCAACGGAATGAAGATATTCTCAGCGGTTTTTTTAACTATCTCTGTAAGATTATTTCTACCATAAAGGCTGGCTACAACATCCATATAAATTAATTCATCTGCACCTTCTTGGTAATAACGATATGCAAAATTCCAAGGCTTTCCAAGCACGCGCAGGCCTTCAAGATGGATGCCTTTTACAAGGTTTGGCCCTTTAATATCTAATCTTGGTATAATACGAATTGTCATAGTTATTCCTTATCCCGATCCAACTTTGTTTGTTGGATCGATCTATTCAGAACCCACGGGATAAAACCTATAATCCCGAATCGGTATTACTTAGTTGGTTCTGAATATCTCCTGTTTGCAGAAAAAATTTATAATGTCCAGCCGCCATCGATCACCAGATTTTGTCCTGTCATATATTTTGATGCGTCTGATAATAAGAATATTAAAATTCCTGTCAGATCTTCTGTTGCGGCCATTTTTCCTCCCAACACAACGTTCTTGGAATATTTTCTGACAAAACTTTCTGGTTGGTCGTTGAAAACTCCGCCTGGAGATATAGAATTAACCCTTATATTATACTTACCCAAGTATGCTGCCAGGTACCGGGTCAGGTTTATTATTGCACCCTTGATTGCAGCATACTCAACAGGCATTGTCATCTGCGTACCTTCATATATTTCAAATTTTGGAGCTGAAAAACCGTATATTGAAGCAAGATTTATTACGTTTCCAAAATTTTGTTTTATCATTATTTTTGATACTTCTTTTGTTATTAAGAAATAACCGCCCAAATGCATATTTATATTCTCACAAAAATCCTCAAATGAAACTTCTTCAAATTTCTTTCCGTAATTCTTATTTTTTGGATAGGCGTTATTAACCAGTGCGTCTATCTTTCCGAATTTTTTTAGTGTCGCATCTATAAGTGCCAATGCATCGTCTTTATTTGTTATGTTACAATGCTGAAACAGTACGTTGTTATTTTTGGTTTCCTTTTTTATTCTTTCTATAGTATCCTTTGCTTTTTTGTCATCAAGATCAGCAATTACAACACTAGCGCCATGTCTGGCGCATTCCATTGAAAACGCATTCCCAAGCAGGCCCAAGCCTCCAGTTATTACTACTACTTTATTTTTTATGTTAAACATTTTCATCACCTGTTTTAGCAGCTGATCTTTCAATCAGCAATGAAACAACTTGCAGGTCAAATGGTTCATCAATATCAATACCGCGTTCGCGAGGCATAATATACATTTTTGTCCTTTCATTAAAAACAGTATCCTTTTCAAATAATATCTTTCTTTGCCAGACATATATAGAGTCGTTCATATCATATACTTGAGGTGCATCCTGTCTTCTTACCAGCTTTTTCCCTGGTTTTCTAACTATTTTGATTTTACCATCAACTATTTCGACTACATTGTAATATGGGTTTCTATATGGCGGTGATACTGAAAATACATTATCTGCCTTTTCATTAACTAAAAGTTCGATCGAATTTTTGATATCCTCGGCAGACCTTAATGGCGACACAATACTTAAGTCCACGATAATATCATATGTTTTATGATAATTTCTTTCTGCCCATTCCACTGCATGTCTAACAACTTCGATTTTGGAGGCATCATCTCCAGATATGTTCTCCGGCCTTTTGAATGGAACATTGATGCCCCTAGCCTTGGCTAGTTTTATAACTTCATCATCGTTGGTAGATATTATTATATCATCAAGATACTCACACTCTTTTGCCGTGTCAAATGTGTAAAAAATTAACGGCTTTCCAGCTATCAGTGCACGATTCTTCCCTGGGATTCCCTTAGAACCACCTCTTGCACAGACGGTACATAATACATTAAGTCCATTAAACATGTCTAAACCTCTAAAATTTTTAATACTTTTAAACCTTCTTCGATTGTGCATAATTTCCTTTTGTTTGTTTCATCCGCAAGAAATGACATTAGCATCCTCTTGTATGACTGTCCGATACTGTCGGCAAATGTTGTCTCCCTTGTCCTTATATCTATTCTATTTGTTGTAAAATCATAATATAAGTTTTCGCCATTCTCACAAATTATTCTTATATATCTTGTTTTTGGTTTTCTTATATAATCAAGCGTAACATCAACAACAAACCTTTCGTATCTAAGGAATAACTTGAAAATATCAGGAGAATCTATTTCCAAGTCGCTTATTTTTTTCCTATACATCATTTTATCAATGATTTTATCCCCAAAAAGCCATAGCACATAATCTATCTCATGCGAAAGATCAAGGTCAACACCACCGCCTTGTTCGCGATGAGCGCTATATGATCGTGTATAATCTCTGGCTGATCTCCATTCCTTTAGATCCTGGCCAGCAACAATTTCTACAATCCTAATACCTTTATTTTTTTCTAGAAAGCCCCTGATAGTTTTAAATACCTCAAGAAACCTCAGGTTATACGCAACAAATATTTCTACATCAAACTTTTCAGATATTTTTTTTACCTGGATCCCTTTAGCATAAGTTGCCTCGAGCGGTTTTTCAATTAGAATTTTTTTAGGCCCATGTTTCAGGGAAAGGCATTTTTTCAAGCTATCTAAATGTTCCGAAGTTGGCGAGCATATGATGCAGTATTCTATATTTCTACCACCTAGCTCGCTTACATCGTTTAAGAATGTAGCATTAAGATCATCAGGATGTTTCGTTAAGATAAAAGGAGTCAAACCCATTTCTATAAGATTTCTTGCGTGCCTTTTTCCTATCGAACCGTACCCGATAAGCAAAATACTTCTGGTTTTCATTGTTCTCCATGTCCTCAATTGGCCTTTTAACCCCCAAAATGAAAATTATCTATGTAAGATTTTTAAATAGAATCGCATAACTTCAATAGTGGAGTGGTATAATGTCACTTATTAATGATATTTTAGACAAACAGCTAGTGCAATTGCCATCTGAGATAAAATTTTGTAAAAAATGTGTTGTTTCAAATCAGCGCCCCAGAATAGTGTTTGATGAGGAAAGTGTCTGCGGAGGCTGTAAATTCAGATACTTAAAAAACGAGGCTATTAATTGGGGCGAAAGAGAACAGATGCTACAGGAGCTGTGCAACCAGTATAGGAGAAATGATGGCAGTTTCGATGTTGTGGTACCCGGCAGCGGCGGTAAGGACTCGGCTATGGTTTCGCATGTACTAAAGCACAAATACAAGATGCATCCGCTTACTGTCACGTGGGCCCCGTTTGAATATACGCCAATAGGATATAAAAATTTTAGAAACTTTGTCAAAGCAGGGTTTGTAAATTTGATGGCTTGGCCGAATGCAAAACTACACAGAAAACTTTCGCGCATTGCATTTGAAGTAATGGGAGATGCATGGCAGCCTTTTGCATTTGGTCAGTATGCGTATGCATTTCACATAGCCCAAAAATTCGATATCAAACTGGTTTTTTTTGGGGAGAATGGCGAGGCAGAATATAGCGGGGATCCACGGGTTTTTAATCTGCGTGGAATGCCATTTGAAATATGGACAGAACAATACTTCAAAGGCGCTACAATAGACGATTTGATCAAAGTCGGTTTGGAAAAAACCAAGTATCTTACTAAAGAAGATATTGATGAGGCTGATCTGATTTTTTACCGTCCCCCGAAAGTGGACAAACTGAAAAAAAGTGGAATAGAGTTTCATTGGTTTGCCTATTACCATAAATGGATTCCGCAGGAGAATTATTATTACGCAGTAGAAAATACGGGATTCGAGGCAAATCCAAACGGGCGGTCAGAGGGAACTTATTCAAAATATGCAAGCCTTGATGATCAGTTGGATGGTTTCCATTATTATTTGGCATTTATAAAATTCGGCATTGGAAGATGTACATCTGATGCAGCGCACGAAGTGCGCGATGGACATATTACCCGTGAAGAAGGTGTTTCACTTGTAAAACGTTATGATGGAGAATTCCCAAGAGAGTGGTTTAAGGTATTCCTAGATTATCTTGATATTAGTGAGGAACAATTTTGGATGACTATTAATAAATTTAGATCCCCGCGTATCTGGAAGCGGGTTAATGGTGAATGGCGTTTAAAAAGTGCAGTCTACGATCTAGATGGGACATCAAAGGAAGTCCCTATCTATGCATCAAGTATTCCTGCTGAGAATAAGGCAATTGCAAACAAGTTATACGACAAAAGCAAGGTTTATGATGAAGAATAGTTATTCATCTTTTCTTTTTTCCAAACCTATCTCTTGACATAGATATTCAAAAAGTTCTGGAAAGTCTTTGTGCGAGATTATTTCAGGAATTTTCATTCTTCCTTCTAGTCCATATAGCTTTGGATATGCGCCACCAAACGATTTCTCATAAATAGCGTCTAGCAGCAGTTTCAGGTCCTCATCATTGTGCACATGTGTTTTCAGGGCCTTTTTTATTAGCCATGGCAATTCGTTAATATTCTCGCATCTGTACAAACTATCTAGGCATCTGTAAAATGTAGTACCGAATATTATTACTGGTTTTTTGAGCAATATTGCCTCCCATCCGACAGTGCCACCTATAGTAAGGACAAGTTTCGTATTCTTTATAATATTGTAAGAATCTTCTAATGGGTTTATTAGTCTCACATTTGGTATTTTTTTGACTCTGTGGTAAAATGCCGTTGGCCTTATCCTGTCAGCAAAGTACACCATCTGTGGGTGATCTTTTATATATAATTTGAAATTGATGGGCAAACTTTTTGCGATATTCTCAATCAAAGAAAGCTGATCCACCCACATTGGTGCTTGTACCATGGTAACCATTTCAGGTTCCAGTTGCAGTGCAAAGAACGCATATTGTTCCCCATAATGCGGTTTTTCAAAAAGGTTTGAAAACTTAAAGTAGTGCCCCTTCCAATATCTTTCAAACGTTAGTACGGCCTTACTTAGAGGGTCTATTTTGTTATACTGTTTTTTATGATATCCAAAATAATAATGCTGGAACTGTGCAAGAAATTTGGGAAATTTTTTAGAGATGGCTGCCAAAGAAAAATTTTTCGATATATATCTTTTGGCAATCTGCATATACCCAGATTCTATTTTTCTGTTCCTGTATATGTTAAGGAATTCATTGACTTCTTTTGTATGCTTTACTTTCTTTTCATTGTTCTTCAATTTTCTGAAATAATCTGATATCTGGGTAAAATCATCAAAGGTATTGTCTATTATGCCTATTCTGTCAGTGGTTTTTACAGGCGTGAATAGGCGTAGTTGCACCCCCCTCTTTTTTGCGATCGTGTATAATGTATAGCTGGGCAAGGTAGCAATAGTATCCATAATAATGTAATCTGGTTTACTTTCGTCAAGTATTTTTTCAGTAAATCGTATATATCGTTGGATTAACTTTTTGTATTGATCATGGGTATAATGTTTTTTATTATAAATGGCCAAGTCCCTGTCGGAGTACACCAGCAACCACAGGTTTGGAATGCCATATTTTTCCTCCATATCATCTAAATACTGATCATTTATTTTTTCCTCTTCATAATTTTCGTATGGTTCAAAAACATGATAAAGTTTTTCATATATGATATCATTTTGATTTTTTAGGAAGTTATAATCCTGAATATCAGCTGCAATAGCACTAAAATTTTCCATGTTGTATTTTTTCTTAAAGCTAATTGCAAATGCATGGCATAGATCGGTAAACTCCCAATTGGAATAAAACATAATTCTCATTAGATAACACCTCATACATCATTCAAACAAAAAATTTCAGAAGCCTTTTAAGACCTAGTTGTTACAAATAAAATCGTGAAGCGATTTATTATATATTACTCTCGTATAATTTATAAATATTCATAAAGTATAAAGCTCTTGGATAATATACCTGAGAAACCATTGACGGCCGACGCAGCATTGATATTAGAGTAGACTGCGTCTTTATAGGAGCCATTAGTAGTATGACGTATTTGTTAGAATGTTTATTATATAAGTTTCTAAAGGGATGATTAAAATGGATAAAAGGCGTTATAGACAGCGTACCATTGAAGACATGTTGATCAGCAATTTTAATTCATTTAAATTTTCTATTACAGAACCAATAAAACTTGCACTTGTACGCTCTAACAATGAGCGTTTTTATGAAAATCTAGAAGAAAAGCCTTTTATTAGTGCATATGTGCCAACATACAATCGGAGTGAATTGTTGGTAGAGCGTGCAGTAAAATCCGTTCTTGCGCAAACGTACAAAAATTTTGAATTGATTATTATAGGAGATCATTGTACAGATAGCACAGAGGAACTAGTTTCACAGATTGATGACCCACGAATACGCTTTTATAATCTGCCAAAAAGAGAGCGCAGATATCCGGATGACCCTGAGGTGCATTGGCTTGCAGGACCAGTTGTAGCTGCCAACAAGGCACTGGATCTAGTCCGTGGTAAATGGATAGCGCGTATAGACGATGACGACATCTGGACACAAGACCATCTTCATGTATTGCTGGATTTTGCTAAAAAAGGAAATTATGAGTTTGTGTCTGCAGCATATATCGAAGAGCGCAATGGCAAGCGCACAGTAATCAATGAGGAAGGAAAGTATCCGCGTATTGGCGGAACCCAGACATGGTTGTATCGTTCATATCTGAGATTCTTTAGGTATAATATTGATTGCTGGCGCAAAAGTTGGAATCGGGTCAATGATACTGATCTACAGGATAGGATGTTCCGTGCAGGTGTTCGCATGGGGTTTTTGAACAAAGTAGTCACATATGTTTTACCAAGACCTGGAGAAGTTACTGTTGGGTTAGAGGCATATAAAAAGGGCGGAAAAAAAATACAGGAACATTTTAAATTTGGCGATTGATCTAGGATAGAAAGAAACGACGTCTTCTTGATGAGTTTCATCAAGAGATCGTGACTGAAAGTCACGAGGTCGTCAGAATGTTAATTATGAAAGTTTCTATTAAGCACCAGAAGGCGCGGTTGCTGCTGCCGTTGATCCGCTGTTAGCTTTCTTTCTACGTAGATATTCAGGATAATCCTCAGGGCCATGCGCAACAAATGTTCTATAATTTTGCTTTGTGGCGAGTTTTTCATTTTCCAAGTCTTTTACAGTTATTTCTTTATCGTACAATGTAGCATTTCCTGCAAAGTATTTTGGAGACATTACACGTTTTAAGCGTTCAAAATTACTTTTAGACACTAGATCATGTTTCGCCTTGTCACTGTAGCTTGGTATTGGGATTGCAGCACTACATTTTGGGCAGTATCTTTGAACTTGATCTGCAAATTCTTTAGGTGTTTTTTTCCACCATCCTTTTTCCACAGGGTAACCACCCGGACCGTCAAATAAGTGATCTGCAGCTGCGGCAACTTCACAGAAAAATGCACCTTTTGGAGTTATGGAAGCTGACCATCTCATTTGAACCCAACAATTATCTATCAATTCCCACATCAGTTTTTTGTCCTTGATAACATCCTCTGCAGCTACTAACAGTGGTTGGTGCACACCATCTGGCTGGGAATGATCATTATACGCGATTCTCTCTTTATCAAATGTCTCAGATAGTATAGGTTTATACTGTTCCCACTTGTGAAGCCCAGTAGTCCAAGGAAGTTGTGGATGAAGTGTTGGTTCCCCACCCATTATTCCTATATGCCCAGGGAAACCTTCTAGCGAGTCTAAGGCATTGGTGAATGTTTCTACGTCCATAAAAAATGGTTTTCTATGATGTCCAACAAACCTTGTACAGTTTGCACATCTGAGGACACATGCATTTGTAATCTCAATTTGGATAAGTTTCATTTCATATAACGGTCTCATTAACACCACCCTTGTGTATTTATAAGAGGCGTAAGAGTTTAAAAACATTTCTGGTGCTCTATAGTTATGTTTTCTAAGAGTGGTCTAAAGGAGATTTCATGCTAAATAAGCGCATTGTTTTAATAACTAACAATATTTTGGGTTTTAGATGCTTAAAGAAGATGGTTGAAAAGAGGCTTAACATTGTTGGTATTATTAGTCATATTAAGGATACAACAAGTAATATTGATGATTACTGTAGTGATTTAAGAGACTTTTGTAAAATCAAGAATATTATTTTTTATGAGTGTTTTAATATAAATAATATATATCTTAATATAGAAAACATTGCACCAGATTTTGTATTTATATTTGATTGGTCTAGAAGCATTCCTTATAATATCCTAGAATTTACGAAGGCAGCTGTTTTTAACACTCATCCATCTCTATTACCAAAAAATCGTGGTAACGACGCTATCGCATGGCAGATACTAAATAATGAAAGTGAAAGCGGTGTAACATTGTTTGGGGTAGAAAAAGGTAAAGCTGATAATGGCAGAATATACGTGCAAGAGAGTTTTTCCATATCTCAAGATGAGACTGCTTCTACATTTTATGAAAAAGCAGTAAGGGCTGCTGAAAAAATAATTGAAACAAAGATAGATGGAATTGTAAGCGGCAGTGTAGAAGGAATTCCACAGGATGAGAAAAAAGCTACATATACAAAAACTTTTGATATTGAGGCTAGGGTTATTGATTGGAAGCAAGGTGCTAATTATATTGAAAAATTTATACACGCACTTGGTTCACCATATCATGGTGCCTTAGCCCATTATGGTTCTAATTTACTCAGGATCACAAAGGTTAAGATTAAAAATAATGAAAACTATACTGATTTATACGGTACCATATTAGTTGCTAGTAAAAATACTGCAGTTGTCCAATGTGGTAGGGGTGTAATTCAGATAACTGGTATAATGGATGAAAATGACAAGCCACTTGATATCCGGATTCTTAAACCAGGAACAAGATTCATATTAAAGTCCAAGGATGATGTCAGGGAAAATATTTAAGAATTAGACGCTACAATAGTTTAATACTTTTTTATTATATACCCATACAATTTACTTTCAGGATTCTATGGGTATTTAAATGGTGATATTATGATACGAGAAAGTAAGGATGAGTTAATTAACATACTAGGTAATCAAGACCCTGCTAAAAGGCGCTATGCTGCGTACATGCTTGTCATGTGCCACTTTCACGAGTACGATAAAGTTGGGGAATTATTTAAAAGTCAGGACATAAATATAAGAAAGGGAGCAACCAAAGCTGTGCAGTTTCTTTCGTGGCAAGGGAAACGTGATATTTCAATTCTTATCCCATTTCTTAATGGCTTAGTTAATGATGATGATGGCGAGATAAGAGAGAGCATTGCAGTTTCTCTAAGGGATGCTGCAGTACATAAATTTGATATTTCATCTAATATAAATGCACTTGCAAAGGTATTAAAAGATAATAATTATATTATCAGATCGCACGTGGCGCAGGCAATCGTTCAATTGCAGCACTTGCACACGCTGCCAAAAAGGAAATTGATATTAGTGCATCTATACCTAATCTGATGGAGAATTTAGTTAATGGCGGATATGGGGTTAGGGCAGTAGCTTGCAATGCATTACTTTTTTTCATTAATAAGAAAACTGAAAACGCTAAGATGATTTTAGATAAAATAAATAAGTACGATACTGATAAAAACGTTTTAGAAATCAAAAAGGTAATTGATGAGTGTGAAAGCGTATTGGGTGAGAATACTAGTCATGTTTAATATTTTTTATCTAGGGTTCTCTAACACCAACGCCCCGAGATTGCCTATATTTTTAAATTGTTGCATAAAATAACTAATACTGATAAAAATGAGAAATCTCTTTACAGGAAAACAACATTTGGAGCATTCGAGAAGGGATATTAATATAAATCAGGGGTTTTTTAGAAGATGCACAGTTTGGGTAGAAGCTGCGCTTTTGGCTTTAACAGCAGCATGTACATTAGATATAAAACCCCAAGCCCTTTCTGATCCTAGAGATGCAGGAATTGCTGATACAAATAGACCAGATGTTGACACCACTACTTGTAAAAGAGATTGTGATGGTGATGGAAAACCAGATACTGGCAGAGACGCAGGTTCGACTGACGCTAAGCCAGTAGGTGTTGATATAGGTCAACCAGATGCTGGTTGTCCACCCGTACTATGCCCATTACCTGATGCAGGTGTAGATGCAGGGCCAGACGTTGGTCAGGATGCAGGTCGGGATGCAGGTCGGGATGCAGGTCGGGATGCAGGTGATATTTGTCCATTAATTTGTCCAGGTGATGCAGGCCAAGACGTAGGTACTGATGCGGGTGTCGATGCAGGCAGAGATGCAGGTGTAGATGCAGGGGCTGACGCTGGGCAGGATGCAGGCCCCGGTGATGCAGGCCCTGTAATAATTCCATATTGTTCAGATCCGGATGGCTTAGATCTTACTGTCCAAGGTACTACTGAAGTAGGAGATCTGATTGATGGAGTACCCAACCCAGCTGCCACAGTAACAGATGCTTGTGAAGGAGATGCCGTCCGAGAGTTTCATTGTGAAGGAGATGTTATTGCAGAGTCAGTTCTACCTTGTCCAGGGGAAGAGGTTTGTGTTGAAGGGGTATGTGCACCGCTACCATGGTGGAATCCTTCTTGGTTATTTTGCAGACAAATAGCTATTGCAGGTGATTTCCCAGAAGAACATCAACATTTGTTATTACTTAATCCAGCAATATTTAATTATGCAAATACTAATCCAGATTTAACAGATCTAAGATTCTTAGAAGGCACATGTGATGATCCAGATTTAGCATTAGGTGTTCTTGCAGCATGGGCAGAATCAATTGATGTAGCAGGAGAAAGTAAAATCTGGTTTAAAACAATAACACCTAATGTTGCAACTGTAGCAGTTTATTATGGAAATCCTGTAGCATTGAACATTTTTGATCCAATTGCTGTTTTTGAATTTTTTGATGGTTTTGATGCCATTGGGGAGTGGGCATCTTTACCAAGTGGAACACCTTGTTCTGTAGCTGGTGGGTTAGCAACTTGTGGAACCGGACAAAGTCTATATCATTCACTATCTTATTTATCTGATGAATTTAGAGGTTTAGCAGTTGAGTCTAGTGTTAATCTATCAGTTGATATCCCACCTACATCAACTGGTGCTTTTGGTATGGATCAGGCAGAAGATGCTAATTGGCAGTCTTTTGGTCACTCCCTCTCATTGCAGGACCCACCATTTTTAAATTTATTAAGATCTGGTAGTAGATCTTTGATTCCAGGTCTAAATAGGGTTGCAGGAAGATTTGTAATAGGTGGAGTAGCAATAATTAGAGATGATTTAGCTTATGGATATGATGACAGCGGTAATATAGTAAGTTCTGTTAC
>JAGVWJ010000011.1:22282-29543 GCA_018304385.1 Microcaldota archaeon | reverse complement strand
ACATACGGCCTTCAATACGCATAAACATTAATTTTGTATTTCCTAAGAATGGAATAAAGTCGCTTGGCCCAACATAAATGTTTTCATCTGGCAAGCGTCTTCGTAATTGGCTCTGGACCGATTCTGTTTTACTTATCTTTTTAGATTGTAATCGTTCTTGTTCTTTCATGGATAAGAAATCGGTGTTGCCGCCAACATTTATCTGATATGTCTTATCGATTGCTACCCCCCGATCATCGCATAGTTTTGCAAGCGTTCTATGAACGATTGTTGCTCCTACTTGTCCCTTTATGTCGTCTGATACAATTGGCGTATTTATTTTTTTGAATTTCTCTGCCCATTTTGGATCAGAGCCAATAAAACTAGGCATACAATTTACAAATGCAACTTTCGCATCTAAATCAGCACCAACTGGCAAATAAGAAATTAAAATTTCAACTTTTTTGTTTTTTAATTCTTCTAGAATTTCTTTTTTTAATTCATCTAATGGTTTATCTTTGACTGGTGTAACTATTTTATGGACGTATATGCCAACGCCATCCAGAATAGGTGATTGTTTGACAGTTACATTACTTTTAGGCAATGAATTAACCCATTTTACTTTATTTGGCTCTGCATAAACTGCTTCATGCAATAGTTTGCCCACTTTCTTAGAATCAACGTCAAACGCAGCAACAAACTCAATATCATGAATAGAATAATCACCAATTTTTTCATGCATTATTCCAATAACTTCTTGCTCAGGATGCTGTTTATAATATTCTATTCCTTGCACTAACCCTGCAAAGCAATTCCCAACACCAACAACAGCGCATTTTATCTTCTCAGCCATTAAATCAATCTCGTTAACTATTTAACAATCATTAAATATATAACATTTTATAAAACATAAGGTTGCCTTCCATTTCACGCACATTTCCAACCACATCATTTTTAAATACTTTGCATAACTATCTATATGATTATTATGGCTGGAGAGGTAAGTAAAGCAAATGTTAGAGAGAGTATTAGGATTGTTCTTCAACTAAGGCAATTAAGACCAATTCTTGATGCATTTCATGCAAGATTAGCAACAGTAGATGTTGGTGTAACACTTGATGGCTCAAAACTTGTATTGGGTGGACCAAAAAAAGCAGATGCTGAACTTGATGATATTCTAATTCAAAGTATGTTGCTAGGCAAATTGGAAGCAACTTTTGATTTGGATTTAATCGACCATATACGAGCCGTATCAGCTGCACTAGAAGAGGCAAAGAAATCATTATTTTTTGATCATTCTTTTCTTACACAATTAGATTCATTGCTTAAGCAAGATGTTGATGATCCGTCTGCGTTAGCACGATTGTGTTTGAATTTTAATTCTGTAGTTGGTGGTGATAAGCAGCTTGCGAGATTGGGCGAGATTGCAGATCCTAATTTAGTAATTGCAATGACCAGGGCACTTGTTTCTCTTTCAGTTTCTAGACCTACACCAGTTGTAGCTTCAGTAGCACCACCTGCCACTCAAGAACCTGTAGCAGCTCCAGAATCAGCTGTAGGTACTCAAATGAGAAAAGTTCTTGGTCTTCTTGGTATTGCCGGAGCGCATCCAGTAGCTGAAGAGTTTATAAGGCAAAAACTACTATCAGGTGAAACAGACCTAAATAGAATAGTACAATTGTATCGTGAAGCAGAATATGAACAGGAAAGACAACGTCTTGCGAAAAGAAACCCACTTACTAAAGCACTTGTGGAATTAGGAATAGATAATAAGTACGTCTCAGAAATGGATACCTATTATAAAGATAAGCAACAAGCAGCAGATCGCTTAGCTCATTTTAGAAGTGAGCATGGTGATGCCATAACAGTAATGGTTGTGTATAAACAAAAAACCAGACTTTTAGAACCAGGTGCAGAAAATTTAGCTAAAGAATTTACTAGAAGATCAGGGGAAGTTGAAAAAGATAAAAATGTTCAAGATAAATATAAAGATTTGATCGATATTTTAAGAACGAAAATAGGTTTGGAAGAGGATCAGTGTTATGTAATAGTCCACAACTTAAAAAAAGAAAGCTGTAATCCAGAAAGAGCTAAGAGCCATTTAGTTTTACTATGCTCAGAAGTACCTGATTCTGAAGTCAGAATACTTCTTCTTTCTTCTCCATCTACACTAAGATTGTTAAGTAGAGTAGAAGAAGCTATTGCAAGTTATAAAGCCGTGCATCCTGAAACTGCAGATTCCACCTCTGTAGCACCAGCAGGCGAACCGGTCAGAGCGGCAGTAGTGTCAATGCCAGTACATCAACCAGCTCCAACTTCAGTAGATGCAATTGCTTTGAAGGAGTTGCTTGTTAGAATTGGAATTGATGACGCACGCGCAAATGAAATCTGTGTGGAAATAACTAGTCATAAAGGAGCAAAAAAAGAAATTGAACGCCTTCTACAAAAACATGATCCAATGCATTTGTCATTTGCTGTGTATCAGGATCCTTTAGGAGTTCTTAATAGACCGGCGCATATGCACAAAGAAGCAGAAAGATGTAGAGATGCACAAAAAATAAAAGATAATAAATCAGCAATGGACAAATATGCGGGTGTTTATAAGGCGTTAAGAGACCTTGGTATTTTAGAAGCGCATTGTTATGTAGTTATAGATACGCTTACCAGTAAAAATTATGATGCTGCATTAGCATTAGGAAATCTAAGAAAATTAATGGATCAAGTACCAGCTAGCAGAGTAAAGCTTGTTTTGCTTCGTGTACACACAGTTCTTTGCAATGAGCGTACATTAAATGATGCTATTGAAAGATACGGGGGCACAGTTACAGTAGCTCCTATCCCAATTACAAATCCATTAACAAGAAGATTAGTTGAAATAGGAGTAGATAAGCAATTTGCTGATGCGTTTATAGCAAAGCATGATGCGCGTAGACATGCAGAAGTTCTTGGATTAGTAGAAGGTTATATTGCGAAATTCAGTGCAGGTGTTGTTGCTGCAGTAGTTAGCAAAGATCCTAATTTTATGAGATACAGAGATCGCGCTGAAAAGGTTTTACAAGAGCATAAAGACAAGATAGACGCAATAAAAGTTAATGCGGCGGCAATGGACAGATATAAGGATGCCCTCGCAATATTAAAAAGAGTTGGATTATTAGAAGAGCAGGCGCTTCTGATTGTTGCTACATTAAGTGATAACAAAGCGAACGAAATATTTACAAAGAATTTACTTGAGTTGTTTGTTTCCAGGGTACCAAAAGATAAACTTAAGGCAGCACTGATCGAGAGACCAACAGTCTTAGTTAAGCGAGAGCTTGCATACACGCTTCTTAGAAAACATCCAAAGCAAGGCGAACAGCCATTGGATGAAAACCCGTTAAAAGAATTAGAACAAAGACTGACCGCACTAGGTGTCGATAGTTTTACTAGAAAAGAAATTCTTGAGAGTGATCGTTATAAAAACGCAGCAGATGAGGTTGTCGTTAGCTTGATGATACTTGAAATGCGCAGTGCAGTCGCAGCACTTCTTGCAGTCTATAAGGCAAGAGATATGCTTGTTAGTAACAAGGGTGGAACGTCACTTGATGGTGTATTAAAGGCAATAGATAACGTAAAAGCAGATTCTGCGCGTTTAAGTAAATATAAAGATTTAGTTAAAGTGCTTACAGATGAGTTGGGCGTTCCATTAGATGCAGCTTATCATATTCTTGCATCAACACATGTAGGTAAGGATGAAACATTAGTCGCAGATTTAAGATTATTAATACAGCGTGTTGGAAAGGAAAAAGTAAAAGGCGTCTTACTAAAGGCACCGCACGTACTTTCTTCAAGGCACATGACCGAAGCATTATTATCAGAGCATCCAGTTGAAGGCATTGATGAAGAACAATTAATAAGAGATGTTATTGCGCATGCTGCTACGGTTCATTCTGAAACATTTGAAGGTAGGGACCCAAGCAAATTTATAAGAAATGTTGTTCATGCAGCATTTAAGGCATATGGTGGCTGTCAAGCTGATTGGATATGGGACAGGGTCAAGTTTTTCGCTCGAGCGATTATAATACAAGTAGGGCCAAAAGGTGTTCCTTATGATTTTGTAGTTGCTAAAATAATCGAAGGTGTTATTGATCACAGCGAGGTTTTGGAAGCTTGGGAAAGCACAAAACCTGCAGCTGCCACAGCTCCTGCTTCACCAGCAGGCGCTACTAGCGCACCTGCTGCGCCCTCTGCAGGCGGAGTTGCAGCATCAGTTCCAACTTCAGGTGCAGTTGCAAGTGCATCTCCAGCAACAGCAGCTCCAGCAGCATCTCCTTTTTCAACAGTTAGAGATAAATTAGCTGAATACCTAGATGGTTCGACACTAACAGAAGTTCTTTCAGCAGTTGATGGTACTAGTGATAGCGTTGTATTAGCAAGACTTGCTCAAGTTGAAGATTTAGTTGCAGGATCCAGAATACCAGAAGCACAAAGAAAAGGTTGCATAACAAATTTCCTTTCAACTCCATCAAATGTATTTTCTTTAGTTCATGATTCCCAAGGTGAGTTTGATAGCGCGCTGATAGATCATGTTGCAAGCGCAGAAAGTTGATATTTATGACTTACAGCCCATGTCTTCTTAGAGCTGCTGAACTGCTACGAACAGCAAAATTAAGACCAGATGTTCTAAGAAGGGCGCACGCAGAATTAGCAGCATTAAATGTTTCGCTTGCAACCAGCGATAAGGCTGGCAAGCTAACTGTTCATATTGCTAAAAAAACAAGCGAGCTAACCTTAGATGATGTTGCTAAATTGTTAGATGCAGTACTTGCAAAAGGATCATTTAAATCAGATCCAAAGGGGTTTGATCTTTTTAATGCTGCAAAAGAGGTAAAGAATATTTTGGATAGATGCATTACTGAATTACCAAAAACTGATTCAGATACTGCTTCGTTAAGGGAAAGATATAATAGATTAAAATCAGAGCTTGATGCAAAAAAAATAACTGCAAAGCAATTCTGGAATGAATTAATGCCCGAGCTAGTCGCTGCACTTCGCGCGCAATCTGAAATAAAAAAAGAATCTCGCTTATTAGAAAATTGGGAGCGTCGTCTTTATCCATTCTTATATATGAAAACAAAATGGCCGGATGTAGAAGAGGCGCAGCAAATACTATCGTTTTTAGCAGAGATAAAAGGCGAAGAATTAAAACAATTCTTAGATGCATATTCAGATCAAATAAAAGCAAGATACCCTGGTCTTTCTTTTGATATAGACAGTTTAATGGGTATAGGAAGACCAACTATGACAGTTCAACTACCGCCAGCACCTGCGCCAGCTGCAGCGCCAGCGTCCGCATCAGCAACCCCCGCGATTTCAGTAGCAGCTCCTGCATCTTTAGCCCCAGTATTACCTGTGGCTGCCTCAACAAGGCCAATAGTCGCACCAGTAGTTACAGTGCCAAAACCTCCACCAGTAGTAATTGCAGCGCCATCAACATCCGCTCCAGCAGTAGCAGCGATGAGACTTGGTTTAGATCGAGCTAAACGAACTCTTGGCGATGATTATCATCCTGATTTTGATAAGTTCTTTGAAAATAAATGGCAAGCTGGTGAAAGAGATGCTGAATCAATTGCAATTAGTTGGCTTGAAAGTAGGGCACCAAAGCCTGCCTTTATTGCCACAGATTTTGAACAATTAAAAGCAGAATGGCTAAGAATATTGCCAGTTGGAGCAAAAGGCGAGCATACGAACATTGCACTTTGCATGGCATCGCTTGGGCAGAAGCCAAACAACGATAGTCCTTATGGGCAGCTAATACAAATGTTAGGGGATATTCCTGAAGGTCAACGTGAAATACTAAAGGATTATATAGAAAAGCATTTTGGCGGAGAGCAAGAAAGAGCAGATGGTGTAGCTGAAACAGGTCTGCTAGAGCATATATTTTCACAGGTTCATTTTTCCAGAAGAGCTGAAGAGGCAATAAGAGAAGCAGGATTTGAACCAGCAGATGTTCCTAAAATAATGCTAAAAGGTTTTCACATTCATGGGTCTAAGAGGGCAATAGGTGGTGCTATATTTAAAGAAGAAATAGTCAGAAAAAATCTTAGAGCTGCTAGCTTGGACCCAGACAAGGTTTTTACTTTTTTAAATAAATATCATCTGTTAAACAAGGGGAAAGAAGGGTTAGGGATAAATAACTCCCCTGAGCATGAGTTAGGGAGAGAAATGATGCATGTTGTTAATACACAAGTAATTGCTAAATTACAAGGTACAGGAACTAATGGTGCTGTGGTTGATTTACCAACTGAAATTAGCAATGTACGTTTTTCAGCTGGGTTAAATAGCGAGCTAGGCGGGGTCTTTTCATCACAGGATGTTGCAACAATGCTTTTATCTGTATTTAGGTTACATAGTCCAAAGGCAGCAGTTGGAAACAGAGGTATGAGTAAAAACATTGTTGAGGAAAATCTTAGGAAAAATGGCTTAGACCCAGATAGATCACTACGCTTTTTAACCCGCGTTGGTCTTTTATCAGATGGTCAGCGCACTTACGCAATAGATCTGCATACTAGAAATGAAACTGGAAGAAAAATACTTGCAGAGTTACACCCAGTTATTGATCGATTAAAGGGTAGGCCAGAAGTTTCTGAGGCAGAAGCATAATAATTTAAATTCTTTTATACTTAATGTTTGTTTATGGCTAATAATACAAGATTACAAGTTTTAGAGCAAAGAATAGCAAAGGTCAGTGCTAGTAAGAAAAATTTAAAAAGACTAATTAAAGATGCTGCAGATAAGGCAAAGGCAAGAAATGATAAAATAGAGCTACAAAGATTGGCTGGCCTGCGTGCTGATTTAGACTTATTCTCAGGTGAAGGCTGGAGAGAAAAGGTTATTGGGGTTGGCCCACGTGCAAAGGCGATTAGGGTTACAATCTCAGAAGCAATTATTGCATCTTGTCAAGAGGCAGATGGCAGTATTGAATCTATAAGAGCTGCAACTAGGTTATGCCATGAATCAATAGCATTAATTGATCCAGAACTTGATAGGATGAATGCAAGTTTAAGTGCTTTATTTGAATTGGCAGAGGCTGAGGCTAAAGAAAAGAGAAAAGTTGAAATAAAGGATAATTTAAGAAGAAAAATAGTTGAAATGCACGACGTAGATGCATGGATTTCTTCTGATCTAGTAGATCAAATCGGAGAAGAGTTTCTATACAGATATTTTAGAGAGGTTCATAATGTTGAGTTAAGCTCCCAACTTATGCATGATGTGTTTTTTTGCTGTACTGCAAGAATATCTGGTT
>JAGVWJ010000011.1:0-22267 GCA_018304385.1 Microcaldota archaeon | reverse complement strand
TTTTTTTGCTGTACTGCAAGAATATCTGGTTTAAGGACTAGGGAAGTTTTAAGGGAATTAGGTGATACTAGAAAATTTGTTGATCAATTTATAAGAGAGCTAAATTCAGGTGAGGTTCGAGCATATATTAGTAGATTAGGTATAGAAGGCTTTGATCAATTACTGTTATCAGCAAGTTTTTTATCCATGCGTATAGTTTCCATAATAAAGTCTATTGATGATCAAAAGAAGGTAAAGACTGGTTTAGATGTTTATAAATATTTATCAGATCGCTATGGACGTTTTGTTGTTGATTGGAAGCGTGATGTTTTGGAAATAGGTGCAAAACATGGCAGTGTTCGTTTCAAAGAAAAAGAGGCAAGAGAGATCCTAGTTAATCTAGAAGTACCATTAGATGTTCTAAATATAATGCCAGATAGTGCAATTTCAAGACCTGTCGCCAGGCTTTTTGGACTTTGGCGTTTTGGGTAGTTTTAAAAACCTAAGTGTTAAATAATATAATTATGCGTTTACAATTTTTAACTATTAATGCGCTTTCAGGTGCTTTAGAAAATCCTACTACATTACAATCAAGAAAATTGCTAAGAGGCATGCCAGCGCAAAAACAGCGCGAGCTTGCAGAATTAGTTAGAGTATTTAAAAAAGCACATGATGATGTGTTGTCCTTGCGTATTGAAAAATCCAGACTTTTAGCAGAGTTTTGTGATGTACAAGATGCTCAGCCCAAAGCAGAAGTTAGAAACTATGGGGAATTAATTGGGGCCTTGGATGGTAGAGTCTCACTAAGAGAAAAAGACCTTGGTGAATTAAAAGCAAGAATTTTAAGGATGCTAAATCCCCGAACGTCCGACGTGGCATCGCAACAGTTATAATTTGCCTAAGAAGCAGCTTTTTCTATTGAAACAAACATTTAAAAAGCCTGTGCCATATATTATACAAACATGGCACAACTAACTAGAAGATTATATATTTCTGATGGCCCTGTTTCTGTTGTAGCGCCAAGAATAGGGCCAGTTCATCTTAAAGTTATGGGTCGAGCAGGTGTATTGCTAGAAACTGTAATGACTGGCGTAAGAGGAGTAGAATTAACTAATTCTGCTCAACCATCAGGTCAAACAGTTGAATTAAGAGGAACTGGGAAAGGAGATGGCCAATCAGTAGTAGCTAAACCACCATCTGCAAGGCCAGTACCAGCAGCACCAAAAACAGCAGCACATACTAAAAGTCAATATCATAGAAACGTAACTGTAGTTGGAAAAGATATTGAGGTTAGGCTTGACGCTCCAGGTGAGAAAAGTCATGTATCTTGGAGTAAATATAAGGCACTTACTGTAGGAAATAATAACCCATTTGCCAATGGTAAATTTGTAGTTAGATGCAAAGGAGAAGTTTATGAAGAGGTAAGTGTACCTGGCAGCTATTTAAGTGGTTTCAACAAATTTTTCGAAACACATACTGAGCTTAAAGGTGGAGAAAAGCTTGTATTTACAAGAGTAGCAGATGTAACAGTTAAAGATAGCGGTACTGGAAAAAATGTTAAGAGACCTTGTTATGATCTTAGGGTTGTAGGAAGTGCACCAGCACAAAGAACAGTAAGCATAACATTGCCACCAGCTAAAAAGGCTAAGAGCCCTTCGTGGGGTGCGCATTATGGCGTGTTAGTTGTTCCAGCAGCAGTAAAACCATTTTTCCCAAAACCAAAGGCTGATTTTGTAATTCGTGATGCTAGTACAAAGCACGTAGTAAGAATCCCAGATGGTTATATAAGTGGTTTAACAGCATTCTTCAAAGCTCATCCAACTCTAAAAGTAGGCGATGAGCTAGTTTTCAGAAAAGAGAGCGATGTAGTTGTAAAAGGAGATACTTATCCTTGTGTTTCAGTTAAGATTGTAAAACACTAATTAGTTATTAGTTCTTGGTTTTTAGTTATTAGTTTTTGGTTCTTGGCAACGTTTACTAATTACCAACTACCAATAACCAACAACCACGTACCAATTACCAATCACTTACCAACAACCAATTACTAAGCTAATTCTATTTTCCCCTTTCCGTCTTCAGTTTCAAATCCTTTAACCTTCTTTTTTTCTTCTTCAGGTTCTCTACCATCTATATCACGTGGCTTAACACGTGGCTTGCCACCTGTATTAGACATTCTTGTTTTTTGTCTGTCAACAGTCCATTTTTCCTTTGGTTCATTGCTATATACTGTAAAGTCTTTTGCCAAGCCATCTTTTATTCCATTGCAATCCTCTTTTTTCCTTGCAACTATTAACAATATCTGCCTGCTTTTTTTATTATCTTCAAATATTCCCCTATAAACATCTGATTCTGGTAATGCCTCAAAGCCATACTGTGCCATGCTGCGTTTAAATGCCTCCATGTTCAGTTCACCATCCCTACGCTCTCCTAGTCTGGCACTCCATGGGAATGTTATAAATAGTAAGCCGTCTTTTTGCATTATCCTGTTAAATTCTAGCAACGCCTCTTCAACCTGTCTAGTATTTCCATTCTGCTTAAGATGGTGCAAACAGTATGATGCAGTAACTATCTTTGCACTAGCATCTGGCAAACCGGTTTGAAGCATATCTGCATGGATAAATTTGTTATCTAGTCCTGCATCTTCTGATTTTTTCTTTCCAATACCAAATGCGAATTAGTTTAAATCAACAACAGTGGTATTTCTTCTGAGAACCCTAGAGGTATAAGCAGCAGCACCACCAATATCAACTATGTTGCCTTCTCTTTCCAGTGTGGATGTATAATTTCTATGCAATATGCTTCGCATTAGCTGTAATGTGTGCTGCGAAAGCGAGCCTTCCCAACCTTCTTCATATTTTTCAGCATATTTAAGACCCTGTTCCTTCTTGCTCATCCAATCTTTTATAAACGCACTACCTCCATTTCTAAGAATATTATCTATTAGTATAACAACTTGGAATGCTGGCATCCTTAAGAATGATGAAAATACCGATGCTTGTAAGAATGCCTCTGCGCCTTTTTCAGTGAGGTCATATATCTCTTGGTCTTCTTTACTTGTTAAGTCTCCATCAAACATTTTTTCCACAAGACCTCTCTTGTATCTAAGTAATTGGAATAGCCCCCAATCTATGCATCTTGCCTCAAACTTTTCTGCTTCTATGCCTTCAACTGCAAGGTCTTCTACGTAGTTGCGCATAAGTTCGGTTAAGCGCTTGCTATGCGAAACAAGTGTGTGAACCTTAATGTGCGATGCGCCATTTCCATTTCCATTAGCCCTTTGTTCTCGTCTATAAACACGCCCAATGGTTTGTTCCCATTTTGGAATAGATATTGGCGGCTCGAGATTTATGAGTGTTACAGGTGTTTCGCCAGGTGCAAGGCTTATTGACTCACCTGCAACTGAAGAGATTATTGCTACCCTGGCTTTTTCACTTGTTCTAAATGTTTCTGCAATCTTCGCACGCGTTGGCACACCATTTTTGGTTGGCCTTGTCGGTGTATCGCTATCTATCCTTAATATTTCATCTTCTTTTTCTTTAAGCGCACGGACTAGTTGCGTCTTTATTTCATTAGCATCTCTTCTATGTGTCGTATATTTATCAAAATCAGTGATTGCCTTTCCGCCTTTTTTCCAGCATATACCTATTTCAGCTATTACCTTGTCTTTAAGTTTTGCAGATTTTAAAATATCTGTAACCTTGCTAAATTCAGTACCCTCTTTCCAAAATTCGAGCAAGCCTTCTATGTCACCAGGCTTCATTCTTTGTGCTTTTAAATATGCCCGTAAATCCTCTAATCTTAGTAGCGCATCTAGATAAGCTTCAATTTTTTCTAATGCATCCTGCCTATTTAGATCAGCTTTCTTCAGAAATGGCATCAACTCTTCTATTATGAGTTTGACCTTTAGGTATTTTTGTAACTCTGGGAGTATTTCGTGCACATAATAGCTGTAAATAACTACCTTTCTTCCATTTTTTAAGGCAGCATCTACTATTTCCTTGGCTTTCTTGAACTTGCTTCGTTCACCTTTGTAATTAGGATCTAACAATTCTGGATTAATAAGGCCTATACGCATTTTTGTTAATTTATATATGCCGAGCGCTCTGCGCCACATGTTAAATTGCAGATCTGCTTCAGCATCTGTAAGTTCTACTTTTTCTTCTGTTTCCTCTGGTTCAGGAATACCTAGTTCTCTTAGCTTAATTCTAAATACTTGTTGACTTTCAACCAATTGCCTTAGTGCATCAGGATTTTGGTCATAATGGTATCCTTCTGGATCAGGGAATATATCTGGCTGAAGCGCATTAAGAATAAATCCAATATCATGTACATGGTTCGCTATTGGCGTTGCAGTTAGCAATAGCAAGTGCTTGTCTCTATGTTTATCTAGTATAAGTCTTACATTTTGTGTTGAATTACTCTTCAGATTTGCAAAGTTGTGCGATTCATCCAAAACTATCAAATCAAAATCCTGATCAAGTAGTGGCCTTAGGTATTCGTTTTCTTTCCTTTTTGCTTCATCTAAAACAGCTAATAGCTTATACTGCACTGCATCAGCCATTAGTTCTGTGTAATCTTTATGTTCCTTTTTTTTGCTTTCCTTGTGCCTTTCCATTATTTCTCCAAATCTTCTATGGAATCTTTCTACTAATTCTTTGCATTCGTCAAGCTCATCATCCATATATTTTTCTTTTGCCTCTGTTAGAATTCCATATAACTCTTCTAGTTCTTCTTTTGTTATTAATTTTTGTCTCTTTAATGGTTCTAATACTGTCTTTAATATAACCCTCGGCTTAAAATGATCATGCTCTCCCTTGAATTTTTCTATATTCAACACAGTAAAATGTATAGTTCCATTTCCCTCCAACCCAACTATCTCACTTTTTCTCTTCCCGTCTTTTTTTGTAGTTTTTCTCTCAACATTTGATACAGTTAACTCTTTATCTCCTTTTCCCCAACCAACCCATGATGCATAGCCATTAATGTTTTCCCTGGTCCATGTTGCCTCTACACCTATATTTGGAGAGACTACTAATACTCTTAATGTTTTATTTGGATCAGTGTTTCTTTTTTCTTCCAGCAATGCAATTGCGCCGCCAACAGCAGTAGGAGTTTTTCCAGTACCAGTACCATCAGCAACCAAAATGCGCCTCTTGTTGACTAATGCAGTCACTCGTATAGACTGATAAAAATCAAGGCGATGCACCGGCTCTGCGTCAAGTTCTCTTCTGGAGAATTGTTCATGGAATAGCCTAAATGCTCTCATCTGCGCAATGCTTTTTCTGTATGCATTAGCAGCAATCCTAAGGCTTTCTATGCTAACTGCCATGTTCAGTCTCCCCCTTTGTTTCCGTTTCCCTAATCATTCTTTCCACCATTGCAAGTCGCTCTTCTAATTCTTGCCTCGCGCGTTCAAATTCAGCTGGTTTTACCTGGAATCTTCTTACCCTTCTTATTACTAATCGTGTTGCAACCCTATCAGCAATTTCCTCTGGACCACCTTCACCTAGCTTTTCAAATGCAGGTATGGCAGCTAGTATCTCAGGTAATCCACCATCTGATTTTGCGCTGACAAGAAGGCCCATATTTAATCCATATCTAATTAATTTTTCATCAATGCCAGTAACTCTTTGTTTTTCAGCTGGTGTAAGCAAATCAGAACTAAGTATCTCTTGTTGGCTTGCTAATACTCTTTCAATCTCTTGCTTAAATGTCTCAGGGCATAATGCCAAAAAGACCTTTTCCACAGTTAGTGCGTCTATAAGTTTTGGTGGGATTATCTCCTTTATTCGCCCATATTTGCTGTCTGTTATTACCCTGAGGACAACATTGATCCATTCTTTTATCAGTTTAAGAACATCAGGATGATTTCTATCAAGCCATGACTCTAAAGGTTCACTAACATTCATGTATGCATTTGCTATATCGCCCATATTTTCTACATATAAAATTCGGTCTAATGCAGTTTTTACCTTAACGCCATCAGCACCCATCTCCAAAAGCGCGTTTAAAAGTGGCATGTACGCAAGGCCAGTATCTAAGTGGTGGTAGTATAGTTGCTCTTCCTTTACAAGCCTGCGAAAGAATCCTATAAGCCGTTTATCATTGACCTCTACATCAGGTTTTTCCAGATCAACAAATACATGATCAAGCGTTAGAAGCTCTGCTTCCATTAGCATAAGCAGTCTGTCAGCAATCTCTTTTGCTACTGACATATTACCTAATGCAGTACTAGCATGCACTCGTGCTTCTCCTGCCCTTGCTTTTTTGGATATAATAAATAGTTCATAATATGCTCGTTCATCATTTGTAGCAACTAAATCGTCTATTGCAGCATTTGCAATGGTTGGCGCGCCATACATTGCAAGCATTACATACTCGCTTTCGCGCAGTCGCATGCAGTTTCTTTGGGTGTTAAGTGCTATGCATACAGTCTGTTCTATTTCCCTTCTATGATTCTCTATGCCATGTCTTTTTTGCATAACTCTGCGCATAGCATCTATGCCATCAACTCTGTTTACTAATAACGCGCACGCAACTGTCCTTCTTAACTCTACAGATGTATGCACTATTGTTTCTATCAATGCATCTTTATTATCAACAACAGACCTCAAGCTAGTTCTATTTGCACGATCCCTTGCAGCTGCTAATGCAGTATTCTCACTAGCCCTAGAAACAGCAACTTTAGCCATGCAAATATTTTATTTACAACACTTTATAAACGTTATCACTTATACATTTTAATGGGTTTATATGCCTAGGTCAAAGCTAATACTTCCTCCAATTCATACGTTCCAAGTGCCTAGATTACGCACTAGGGTGCCTCAAGCAGTAATCGACGAAACGATAATTGGACTTTGCAGAGATGACCCAGAAGCACTTAGACGCTTTAAAGAAATAACACAAGGATATTCAGGAAGTTCAGATGCAAAACTAGCTGTAGCAGCAGTAAAGGCAAAAGGAGATCAAACTTATTGGGAGTGTAGATTTCTTCTTAGATATATGTTGTCTTCCCAACTAGGTATATTTTTGATGGTAAACAACCCAGACTTAGTACCAAGAGTGCATTCTGTTCTAGATGCATTAGTTCTAACTGCAATAGATGAATCAAAATCAGAAGAAGCTAGGTTATATTCTTCAATACACCTAAAAACATGTTCGGGTTGCATGCAAAAAAAACAAGCTATTGAAACATTTGTTGCAAAACTTGTTAGTGATCCAACCATACTAGATGGCCTTGAAAGATATTTTGATAGCGCTATGGCGCAGGTTGCTGATGTATTTGGCCTAGCTGAAGATGAAGATCCACCTTCAGTTGAAAAAATTAGAGCAACATGGGGCAAAATCGGAAAAGCCTTTGGCAAGGTTCAAAAACCTGAAGCTGGAGATGACACCTTTATCCCAATTGGCACAGCAAGAAGGATGTTTGATATATATGTTGAAACGTACAACCAAACTCCTGATGATTATTACAATGATGCTGTTAACAGATTCAGAAGGCTTTTAGCTAGGGTTAGATTGACTGGCACCGTAGGTAAAAAGAAAAATGCATTTCTGCAAATCTATTATAAAGAAGTGGAAGAATTACTAGAATTACATCAACCCGGTGTTAGACATCTATTACTTTCAAGTGGGGTAGATCCTGAACTATTATCAGATCCGACCAGATTACTTGGGCATAAAATAAAACTAACTGGAGCAGGAAATTCATTTCTAACAAAAGCAGTAGTTACAGAACTTTTAGAACTAATGGGGCTTCCACTTGATTTAATTGATATGGTGGGCAATGAAAATTTTGTCTAATTAATAACCTTTAAAAATTCTGTATGTTTAGACTAATTTATGTGTCAACTATATCTGGAAGGAACATGCGCAGTAGTCGATATGTCCAAATGCCCGTTTGAATTTGCATCTCCAGAGTTTATCAACTTTCATCTAAAAGATCTTTCTTCGCAGGATGTTGAGATAAAAACAATCCGCTATAAGGAGCAGATGGTAATTGAATTAGATGAAGGCAGGGCAGCAGTGCTAACACAATATGCAGATGTAATTAAGCAAATAGAACAGCTGCTTTTACGCACAGATATCTATGGAATAAAAGAAGACCCAGCATTTGATTTTAGAAAAAAATTACTTAGAAGGTTTTACGAGGAAATGCTTATTAGTCCATTATCAGCTGAGCGCCTGATTACCGGATATAAAGAAGAACCTCCAGAAAAACAGGTGTTCATAGCAGGCCATCAAAAATTCAAAGGACTTTTAGTAAACATACTAAAGGTTTTTTCTGTAACAAAAATGTATGATCTAGTAAAGAAAACAGGGGATTTTCGTGCTGCATTTTTATCGTTAACTGATCTTGGTCTGCTTGACTATGTTGATTTGCTAATTTTTAATCTCCCTCATGATGCAAAACCGCTTAGCGAGCCAGATGCGCATTATAAACTAGCTTATGGATATGAGGTGCAGTTATATGAAGTATCTGGTAGCGATGCGCTCATATACGCACAGACAAATCCTATTTTAGAAGCATTGAGTCCTTATCTAAAAGGTTTGCTTAAGCAGCACATCGAAGGTCAGATGAAAGAATCATTCGAGGCAATTAATTACAATATTATCATGCCATTAAAATCGAGGGATTATAGACAGTTCTTTTTAGACAAAGCAGTTCTTGATGGAGAAAAAATAACACCACGCGAAGCGCAGGTAATGGGCAGAGAGGTAGCAGCATGGGTTGTTGGATTAGGTGGGCATGTAGAAAATCTAGCATTGGATAATGAGAATATAACTGATATATACACTGCAAATAATAAGCCCATTGCAATTGAGCATGTTAAATATGGCCATTGCAGAACACTACTGCGTTATAATGCAGAAATGCTTGCACGTGCATTCAAGAATGCATTGCTTACATTAGGAGATATAAAGTTTGATGAAACCTCACCAGTAGCTGATGTTGTTGTTAAGCGTTTGAGCATGCGATGCCATTTACAGCATCCTGCTGCTACATTTGGCGAGTATCAAGGTGCGCTGCGTATAATGAAAGAAAAGCCATTTACATACGCGCAATATCTTTTCTTCAAATCATTTTCACCTTTCTACGCTGGATATGATGATGTGCTTGTTAGCTTAGGCTGCAGCGAAGCTGTATTAGGGTTAAAAGGCGTAGGTAAAACATCATTTACAGCAGCGAAGATTACTGCCATTGGCACTAAAAAAAGAATTGTTGCATTACAGGATATAGAAGAGATTCCAATTCTTGCTTATAGAAATAGAAATTTTGATATAGATGCTGGCCGTGTGCAGAGCAGTGATCGTGAAGAAGGCGGACCTGGTGGTACTGCTGGTTTGGATCTTATTGCAATGGCTAATGCATCTTTACGTTTAGGTGATGCTGCAATTATAATTAACGAAGTACGATCTAGCGTTGCGCTAAAAGGTGTTATTAATATTTTGAATACGCAGCCTGGTGTTTTCTTACTTTATAATCTTCATGCTGAATCACTGAAAAATGTGCAAGACAGATTTGAACTTGTTTGGCATATTCCTGCAGACAGCATGTACGCTACTGATAGATATACATTCTTAAAGAAATTCAGGTTTGGCCGTTCTGGCAGGATGTACCGCGTTCTTGGTTTTGAATATCAAAGCGATATGGAAAAGCGCGAGTTTGTTGAAACATTCCGCTTTCGCGGTGCGGATGCAATTGATAAATGCATATTAGAATGCAAATTCCTGCGCAATCCAGAGGCAAGCATGAATGATCTAACTAAAGTTGATCTTGGAAAACTGGAAAAAGAATTGGATATTGCGTTTGTTCCACCTGCGCTTGCGCGCAGAAGCGAGGAAACAGGTATTCCGCCAGAGCAGTATATCCTGCAGGCATTCTTCAAAGGCAAGATGTATCATTTAATATTTAAAACAAGCCAGGAGCTTAATGATAAATATTTGCTTGAATTGGATTTTGTACTTCGCGTTAATTCTGGTGCAAATAAAATTATTTCTAGTTTAGAAAAAGACAGCTATGTTAATTTTGCAGAGGCATGGAAGCAATTCGAGGTAATGTTTAAACAAGCTTTGCATGAAGAGCTAGCCCGCCGCGAGCAAAAGAAAGCGGAAAAGGCAGCAGCGCATAAAGCGAATGCGAAATAATCTATTTACTCAAATCCTTTGCATGTTTAAGTAAAATCTTATGCACTCCACTTCCATATTGCATTGCTCGTTTTTTTCTTTGTACCATTAAATCCGGCAAGCTTAGCAATTTCGCAGCCTCGCGCAATAATCCTTTTTTTAATTCCTTTTCTTCCATACGTAACTCGAGCGGGATTTTGAAAACAAAATCAGCTAATTGTTGGTTATAAAATGGAAATCTTGCTTCTAGGCCAAGCTTATAGCAAACTTTTTTTACCCAAGCGATCTCGCGATTTACTAATGTTTTAAATTCTTCTTGTAAAATAGCATCCAAATCCTTTCCTTCTTCTTTATATCGATAATATCTTTCATAACCAACAAAGAGCTCTTCGCTTCCAGATCCAAATAACAATACACTATGATCACGTTTTTTCGCTTCCTCAGCAACCTTGTAAACTGGAACAAGCAGTTCTACCTTTAGCAAATCATTAGGTACAATTGTATGGCATTTTTTATATAGCTCGAGAATCTCTTGCTCACTAAGTGTGCTTTTATATAATGATAGCCCAAGTAAACCTGCTGCCTTTTCTGCATAAATAATATCCTCGCTTTTCTCAGTGCCACAGCAAAATAATTCTACATCTGCACTTCGCTTTGCAATATGCGCAATTAGCGAGCTGTCTAATCCACCAGAAAATGCTATTGCTACTCGGTCTTCAAGCGTTTTCTCGATGGATGAAATTAATAATTTGGATAATTCAGGAATCATAGTATCTACTGCCTTGAGCAGTGAGCTATCAGCCTTGAGCCACGAACGTTTTTGCCCATTGCTCACGACTCATTGCCCAATGCAACATTTTTATTATATATTGTTCATAAAATTATATATGCGATTATTATTTATTGCTTTATTTTTATTTGCTATATCCAGTATCATATCTGCTCCTTTAAGTGATTCTTGTCCTTCTAATCGACCATACTGTTTAACATCCTCAGAGGCGGTTTCTCAAGGTTGTACTGGAGGCAGCCCTCAGTGCGAGTATAGTCCACAGTATTACCCACAATATTGTTATAGTTGTCCTGCAACATCGGAAATAAGTATTAATGCTAGAACAGAATGTCCAAATACCTGGGTCATAAAAATTACAGATGCATCAACTGGTGCGCCAATTAGCGGAGCATCAGTTATTGCAACTGGTCCAGGACCATCTTTATATGGAACAACGAATAGTAATGGAGAAGTGAGTTTCACAGGTGCAACTCCAGGTAATTATTATGTATCAGTTTCCCCACCAAACCCCTATAAGTATAAATCAACTAGCCTAACCTATAGCGAATGTTCTAAAGATATATATGTAGATACCCAGCTACAATGCGATGATAATGTAAAAGTAACTGTTAAGAGTGCAGCAGACAATCAACCCTTAGCAAATGCATTAGTCTATTTATACAATTCTAACAATGAATTAATAAGCAGTGATACAACTGATTCTTATGGAGAGGCATTTGTTGGCCCTGCAAATGATAAGCAAACATTTTATGTAGAAGTAATCCCAGCTTCGCCTTATAATAAGAAAAAAGAGCAGAAAACATTTTCTTACAGTGCAGAATGCCTGATAGATACGCATGTTTATCCATCTTGCGATCGCAGCGTTTCAATTGTTGTTGTAAATAATAAAACCCTGCAACCTATTGCAAATGCAGAGGTTACGCTAACTAGAACCGATAGATTTGTTATTGGAAAAAAGCTAACCTCAGATGAAGATGGTCAAGTGGTTTATAATAATGTTGATGCAGGCACATATTCAATAGCTGTTTATCATCCTTATGTTGGCCAAAAAACAAGATCAGAAAAAATATCATTTGAAGACTGTGGAGCTGGGGTCTTAACTGTAGAATACACATGTAAAAAATTATTAGTGCAATTTAAGAATACGGATGGAACTCCAATAGCTGGCGGAACTGTTACTGTATACAAATCAGGTGATACTGCGTTTGCGGGCCCACTTGGTTCTGCACAAACAGATGAACGAGGCGTTGCTGTAATTGAAATTGAAAAAGGAAGCTATACTGTTGTTGCAAGTTATGATTCTGTTGCATATGCCTCCACATCATTTACTGCAGATAAAGATAGTTGTGAAGATATAAAAGTAGATCATGTTTTCGTATGCCCTGATCTGCTTTTGATTAAATTAACTGATAGTGCTGGGAACTCGCTTGAAGGTGTTTCTATATCGCTAGTCGGAAGCAATCGTCCGTCAGATTTTAAATCAACTGACGCAAACGGTATTGCTTCCTTTGATACCGTTCCTTCTGGGTCATATACTGTTAGCGGTAGTAGTGGAAGCGCTTCCATATCCAAAACAATCGAAGTTGATAAATCACAATGTGTTGGATGTAGCAATGACAATATCTGTAAAACTGATGAATCCTGCAATACTTCAGAATATCAATGCGAAAAAGTAGAAGGAGAATGCGGCTATGCTAAGGAGCATCAATGGGTAAATTACGAATGCTGCAAGGACAGCGATTGCAAAACAGGTTATAAATGCGACAATAATGTTTGTAAAGAGAAAAAATATGATATAGTTGTACCTTCGCAGACTAATGTAAGTGATAATGTCCCTGTGAAAGCATATGAAGATGGTAAGCCTTGTGCTAATTGCGAAATAACTATAGAAGATCCAAGTGGAAATAAAACAAGGATTACTACAAACGAAAATGGAGAAGCAACCTTTTTTACTCCACATCGTGGTAATTACAAATTAAATTTGCTTAGTGGGAGTTCAGTAGTTGCCTCAAAAACTTCAACAGCATCTGTTGAAATTGGTTCAGAGGATCCTCTAAAAAAGCTTATAGCTTTGTTATCTGATGAGAAGATTAGAAACTGGCTAATCGTAATAGTTATTGTTATTATTGGTGCATTACTTTATTTGCATTATAGAGGAAAGAGTGGAGAGAAAGTTAAGCCTGAGACTCCAGAGCAAACAAGTCCATAATAAATATTCCCTATGCTAAACTTTTTATTATAAAGCGATATACTACTATCATGCGTTTATTCTTGCTTAGCTTGTTTCTAGTTGCTTTTTCTGTTGTTTCTTTTGCATCAGGCTCATGCGAGTATGCAGTTTGTGTTAATATTACAGGATTTATAGACTGCCCAAATACTGCGGGGATAAGGGTAACAAATTTGGACACGGGTCAATCGCTCAGTGGCGCATATGTTGATATACAAGGACCAGACTCAACGCAAGATATAACAGGTGATTCTGGTGAACTTACTTATAATGGCATTCCAGAAGGGACTTATACTGTAAGCGTAGCATGTAAGGCTAGCTCTTCAACTAATCAGTGTAGTCCTTCCACAGATCAATGTGTTTATGCAATAAATCAACCTACTTATGCAGCAGAATGCGGTTATGCAAAACAAGACCTTATTTATGACGAGTGTTCTAAGGATATTGTATTTGATACGAAACTGGATTGTAATAATAATGTTAAGGCAACTGTAAAATCCTCAGATGACCATCCTATGAGAAATGTTGTAGTCAATCTATACGATTCCAGTAATAAATTAATAAATAGTGCTACTACTGATCTCAATGGAGAGGCATTTGTTGGCCCAGCAGATGATAAGAATAGTTTTTATGTAGAAATAGACCCACCTTCGTCCTATCCGATTAAAAAAGAGCTGAAAAAATTTTCATATGGTCCAGAATGCCTACTCAATATAGAAGCAAATCCTTCTTGCGATCGTAGTATTACTGTTACGGTTACAAACGATAAAACAAAGGAACCAGTGATTGGTGCAGACATTGCGCTTACTGGGCCAAATGGACCAGCATCATCAAAAAAGACTGATGGGTCTGGCAAGGTCTTATATGAGAACGTTGTTGCAGGTTCATATAAAATAGATGCATTTTACAGTGATATTGGCCAAAAATCCATAAGCCAACAAATAGATTTTTCTTATTGCCCAGCATATAGTAGCTTGGCTGTTGACTATCAATGTAAAAAATTATTAGTGCAATTTAAGAATGCAAACAATAATCCAATTGCTGGCGGGATAGTTACTGTATATAGTGATAGTTCTCTTACTAATCAACTTTGGTACGCGTCAACAGATAATTCGGGTATTGCAAGAATAGACATTGAAAAAGGAAGCTATGCCATTGTAGCTAAGGATGAGTCTGGCAATTATGCTACAACATCATTTACTGCAGATAAAGATAACTGCGGTGACATAAAATTAGACCATATATTGGTGTGCCCTGATCTACTTTTAGTTAAAATTAGTGATGCAAACGGAAAAAAATTAAAAGGGGCATCTGTCAGCTTAGTAGGAAGTGGATATAACTCAGAATTTAAATCTACTGATGCTGATGGGATCATAACCTTTGAAAATGTTCCAGATGGTCAGCACACTATTAATCTTAGGGATTACCCGCTATTCTCAAAAATACTAAATATCAATAAATTGCAATGTATTGGATGTAAGGAGGATATATATTGTGAAGATAATGAGTTTTGTAATGCATCAGAATATAAGTGCGAAAAAGTAGAGGGAGAATGCGGCTATCCGAGCGATCATAAATGGGTAAATTATGAATGTTGCAAGGATAGTGATTGCAGTGTAGTCAAACGCTGTTCTGAGAATATATGTAAAGATAGGACATATGAGCTAGTTGTTCCGGATAAAACAAATGTGAGTGAAAATACCAGAATAAAAGCATATGAAGATGGTAAACCCTGCGCTAAATGCGAAATAACTATAGAAGATCCTAATGGAAATAAAACAAAATTTGTTACTGATGCCAATGGAGATATGACTTTTCTTGCTAAGAATAGAGGAGATCACAAGATAAACCTGCTTCGTGGCAATATCTTGGTATCCTCGAAAACATCAACAGCATCAATTGATTTTGATAGTGCTGATCCTCTAAAGAAGATTATAATAATATTATCAGATGAGAAAGCCAGGAACTTCTTAGTCATAATGGTAGTTGTTATTGTTGCCTCGCTTTATCTTTATTTCAGAAGAAAAAGTGGTGAAAGGGTTAAGCCTGAAAATCCCGAAGTGCAGTCATAAGAAAAAAACGGGCCCGATGAGATTTGAATTCACATGTACTTTTAGGTAAAAAGTACAACTCGTGACCTACGCCTTAGGACGGCGCCGCTCTTTTTGGTTTCCAGTCTCGGATCTCGAGTTTTGAAATGTCCAAGCTGAGCTACGGGCCCCTTATCTGATTGAAATAATTATGCAGCAGCTCTTAAATACCTTTCAATGTATAGTTGCGGGTTCGCTAGTTCTTCTTGTGTTGGAAGTCTTCGTGCTGTAGCAACTAATGGGCTATCACAATAAGGTTTAACATGTATCATAAACTTATGACCGTCACTAACTGCTAGTTCTCTTGTTGCCAATTGTTCTCCTACTGTTGTATCAGCATAAAATTCAGCAACCTCTTCTAAATAATTCTTAATTCTAAGGTATTCTAGCCCTCTTGCAGCCTCTTTCATATCAAAATGTCTAGGAAAATGAAGATAATGCGTTGCATGCGCTAATTCATGTGCAATAACCCAAGCTAAAACATGGTTTGGATGTTGAACATCTGCTTCATCTCTTTTAAATGGTAATCCAGCTTTTATATTCATTCTTATTTTTCGTTCATTTAAAAAGATTTTATTTAATCTGGAATTGAAAAGACCTCGCGAATCTATTGACTGAGATATTCCTGCACAAAATTCACTTAATTTTATTAAAACCCCTCTAAAATCCATTAATTCTGCTCTTGTTTCTGACATGGCAACAGAAATATCCCTGCAACTTGTAAGCCATTCTCTAAATCTCCTAGTTCTTTCAGTACTTGTAAATAATTCATGCTCAAACATTCCTAATTCAAATATGATATAGTTTATTATTTCAGCATTATAAGCTGTGGGATTACCAACAATCCAATTTTCTCCTTCTTCAAATCTTCTCGGTACTTCTAATTTCATTTTGTCTTCCAATAGTGGAGTAACTCTTCTAGCAATATCTAAAACTAGCTGTTTTCTTCTGTCGGTTAATGACTTCTGTTTGTGCATGTAATTGTATTTATCAGCAAGCATTTTAAAATGTTGTTATTATTGGTTTTAAGCGATACTTAGTTTATCTCCAATTTTTATCTTAAACCTATTTGCAAAGCTTCCTTGATTAATTGCAATTTCTACGCGACCAAAGTCATCATTTACAATTATTGGTTTTCCTTTTTCTACTTCTCCGAATGTTCGCTTATATGGAAGCGAGATTTTTTTGTTTTTTGTTTTTATAGTAATTATTTTACCAAGCGATGCAAACTTTTCCATTGTTAGCCCTAAAATATTTATGAAGAGCGAACCAAATTTATTTATATGAATAACTTCGCATTCGATCTTTTTGTTTTTTATCTGTGCATTCTTATAAGGTGCAGCAGTAAGTTCGCTAGCCTTTAATTCCTTACCAAGTTCTTCAATTGCTATTCCATTTGCCAGATGCGCAGCAACTGGGATAAACACATCCCGGCCGTGGAATATTGGAGAAACTGGTTTAAGCATATAATCCTCATTAGTAATCTCAAAGACTTTTTTTATTCCACCCAGAAATTCGCATGCTGGCAATAACACTCCGTTATCAGGTCCAATCAGATAGTCGCCACGGTTTGTTTCTATTGCAATTGCCATTCTTTTTGTGCCAACACCCGGATCAATTACACAAGTATGACTGCCAACAGGTAAATACGAGATACCTTCAAGGATACGCGCTCCGCTCTTTATGTTAAAGCTTTCTACATCTGCAAAATGAACCACGTGCGCGTCAGGTGCAATCTTTAATGCAACAGCCATTAGCACTCCATTGCCTCGCGAGCCAGCGCCAAAATCTGTTGTAAATGAGATGAATTTCATAAATATAATTAGCTGGTCTATATTAAATTCTTTACCTCTTTTACAAATTTCCAAATATCTTCCTCCTTAGTATCAAATGAAGTAACTAATCTAACCTCTCCTATTTCTTCGTTTATCACATAAAAGAAGGATTTATCTTGCAAGGTTTTGATTATCTTTTTTGGGAGAATTGCAAAAACCATATTTGCCTCTACTTTTTGAGTTATTTTTATTCCTAATTTTTCAACTTCTTTTGCTAGCAGCTTAGCCATTTCGTTTGCATTCTGCGCACTTTTAAGCCATAAATTATTCGAAAGCATAGCTTCGAATTGGCATGAAATAAATCTCATCTTAGATGCGAGCTGCATCCCCTGCTTTCTTATAAAATTGAAATTTTCTGTTAATGCTCTATTAAATAAAACTACTGCCTCCCCATACAACATGCCGTTTTTCGTCCCGCCAAATGAAAGGATATCTATACCGGCTGTTATTTCTTTTAGTGAAACTCCTAGGCTAGCTGCCGCATTGCATATGCGTGCCCCATCAACATGCAAGAGCATATTATTTTTATGTGCAAAATCTGCGAGCTCTTTCATTTCCTGCAATGTATAAACTGTCCCGTAATCTGTTGCTTGCGTAATAGATATTACCTTAGGTTGTGAACTATGCTGATCTCCTATAGCGTTAAGATATTTTTTTATTTGCCCAGATGTTATTTTTCCATCTTCTGATTTTATAGCTATTAGTTTACAACCAGCATATTTTTCAGGTGCACCTGCTTCATGTAAATTTAAATGAGATGTTTCAGGGCAGATAATTGAATTAAATGGCTTCGTCATTGCAGAAAGCCCGATTACGTTTGCTGCAGTTCCATTAAACACAAAATAAACATCTACATCGCCCAGATGCTCTCTAAATTTATCTATTGCTCGTTTTGTATAATCATCGTTTCCATAAGCTGTTACGTGCCCTTTGTTTGCTTCCATAATTGATTTGATAATATCTGGGTGTCCACCTGCAAAATTATCACTGCCGAAAGTTCTTTTTATTTCCATAGTATTCACTTTAACTAAGGTTGAACCCATTCTATTTCAAAATACTCGTATTCGCTTCCAGGCAAATTAACTGCTTTAATCATATAACAAGTAACGCTTGATTCTCTATCGCTTATTGCCATAATCATCTCTAATCCGAAATATTTGCATTCAGCAAGCGCTTTCGCAAGTTCTTCACCGCCAATATACTCATCTTCTGTAAGCGAATACATTAGATATTTTGGTTTTCCATCCTTTGGTGTTTCTATTCCACCTTTTTTTCTGTGATATGCTAGAAAATCAAGTCTTGGATGCTTTGGGTCAACCTTAATCTCAGTTTTCTTTCCAGGAATAGCAAGAATAAATGTTTTCTTCACGCTGTGCGCAACTCGGATAGCACGCGCCCACTCGCTAATAATCATTTTGCTCTTTCTGGAGAAAATATGGATAACATGTTTAGAGTGCATCCATTCTGGGCCCTCGCGTATTGGAGATGCGCCAGGGAAATAAATTCTAAAATGCGTACCAAACTTAAATCCAGATTTTATTACATATCCACGCTTGCGCCAGTCTTCGTAGACCTCGTACATATCTTCAAAGTATTTTATTCTTTCATCTGCTGCAGCTATGACATCTTCAAGTTTGCAGTTCTTCAGACTAAGCCCCCCATGTTTCACTAGATAGATTGTTTCATAGATATCAAGCTTGCTTATTTTACCGCGATGCGCTGCCTTATACGTTCCAAACTGGCCTATCCAATAGCGCTCATAAAGTTCTTTTCCAACTGTTTCATCATCAACAATAGTAATTAGATCTTCTGGGAAGAAAACACCAGTAAATGAATAGGCATCCAGCTTGAATTTTTCGCTCTTGTATTTTACAGTGCTGCCTCGTCCATAACTGCCTTCTGCTTCTTCTGCATATCTTAGAATCAGGCCCTTATCTCTCCAATCCTTATATGTTAAATACCTAGCAAGCAGTTTTGGTTTATCTAAAAAGAATGAGGCAATATCATTGAATGTATATGTATTTCCAGCCTCGTCATAAGCCTTGCCGTTTCTAATGTCCATTACATACATTGCTTCTTCTGGCTTTAGTGAGATTATGCCTCTTTCCATAGTGCCATAAAATCCGTTTTGCAAAGAAGTAACTTCACTTGGTTCTTTTACAAAAATCTCTTTGGTTTTTCGGTCTAACTCTAACTTTATCATTGCGCTCACCTTTTTGCGCAGCATGTAAATTTGAAAAAATCTTGCATGCTGAAATTGCGCGTTTTTATTGTTGTTTTACATCTATATAAAAGAATTTATAAAATGAATGAATTATGAAATAAATATGGTTGAGAAACAACTTGAAGAACTTACTCCAACACAAGCAAAGAGATTTGCTATTCAAACTGTTCAGAGCGAATTAAAGACGCGCGGTTTGGAATTGACTGGGTTCGCAGTAAATGCTGTTGTTGATGAAGCAATTAAAACAGCCAGAACTAAACCTGATCTTCGGGAGAAGATTAGTAAAATTCTTAATATCAACAAGGAGCTAAGGGGAGCACCACTAGTTGACCCAGAGGCTGTAGCCCTTGGTCAGCAATATAAAAGAGAAGTGGAAGAATTTAATCAAGGAATTAGGAAACTGCAAGGGTTAAAAGAGGCTAGAGAAGAGCTTAAAGGTGAGGCGCATGGCATTATGGACGATCTTAGAGATGGCCGAATAAATTCAGCTAATGCCTCTAGTCGTTTTCAGGGTATTTTAGATAAGTTGGCTGAGAATATTAAAGAATCTAATCAACCTGGAAATTTGATTACCGTAAGAAAATTGAAAAAGGAATTTTTTCATACAATGAAAGAACATCTCGTTAAAACAAATCCAGAATTTGCTGCGAACAATGAAACTTTTCAGAGGTTGCATCACAAGACCGACAGAACTGCTGATGAAAACACTGCCCTTAGCGAAGTAACTCGAAAAATGGAAGAAACGCTAGAAAGAGAAAGCCGCGGAGTGTTAAAATTCCCTAAGCACGACTAATCTACTTCGCAGGTGCTGGTGGTACTGCAGGAGGAGATTGAGGTTCATTCGCTTTCTTTAAAAGCTCTTGGAACTGCGGGATGTTATTTAATATTCCATAATCTTCCTGGCTTATTTTTACTGTAGCTAAAATATCAAAGAATTCGCATAAAACTAGCGCGCGAGAATAAGGAATTACTACACTTTGGCGCAGCGCCTCAAATATCATAAATACAAATATTAACCCTAGAATAGCAGAAAATACCTGTGTTGTATTTGTACTTGACATTATTGCAGAGCCAGTTGCAAAATAAGCAGTATATGCAAATATCACACCTATAAATGAAACAACATAACCAAGTATAACCAATGCTGCAGCGACCATTAAGAATCTAGTAAGGTTTTTCTTATATATAACTAGCGAGTCAGCAGCGCACATCCACGCGTTTTTCGTTGGTTCAAAAACCAAATAAGAAAGAGTAATATCAAAAATAAGGAATATTGCACGATTTATTATCCTCATTATAAAGCCAATTAAGCTCTTAATCGAAGATGGCATGAATGAAGTAAAGAATCCAACTGCGCGATTTACTGCATACAGTATACCGTAAACTATTTGTTTGAAAACATAAAGCGCGCTCAATGAACCAATTCTTTTTATTACAATATCTTTTCCATAATTCAATTGATCCCATGTTGTTGGAATATCTGCTGTCTCACCTTTGAGTATCTTAGCCATTACTGCTACGTGGCCAGCATCATAAAGAAATATAAAATAGCGCGAAAGAAACGAATAGATACTAGTAAAGCCTAGGAATAAAATTATTATAAGTATAATCCCCCAGCTAGCAGCATTTGCACCAAGCATTGCTAATGCTACAATTAGAATTACAAATAATATAAGTGATATAACGCTTATTGCAAGCAATCCCAAAAATCTTATTACTAAAAATGGCCAGGTTTTTGCTAATAAGCCTGCTGCTCTACCAAGATTACCGATCAAACCCATAGATATGTTTCTTTAAAAAGCTTTAAAATAGTTCCATTGGGAAACGTGCATAGTTTTTAATTGTATAATCACATTTTTTCAAATCAACTGGCGCCAGTGAGCGGATGCAGACTACACGCATTTTTGCAGCATGTGCAGCCAGCACTCCAGCAGGCGCATCCTCTATTGCAATGCATTCACTAGGTTTAACATTTAAGCGCTGCGCAGCAAGCAGAAATCCTTCAGGATGTGGTTTGCGGTTTTTTACATTTTCTAATCCAATAATCACATCAAAAAATTTAGTTAGTTTTGTTTTTTCCAACGCAAGCTTGATGTTTGTGCTATGCCCACCACTAACAATTGCAGTCTTTATCTTTCGCTTTTTTATAAATTGTAGAAACTTTCGCACACCAGAAATTGTTTTTAACTTTCCTTTCAGTACATAGCTTTGGTAAATTTTCTTTCTTTTCTCAACCCATTCCTTTACATTCTCATTTATTCCATGCTCTTGAAATAACATAGTGATTATTGCAGTACTTCCAATTCCAGTAAACTCGCTGTAATGTCGTGCTTTGCTTATCTTTATACCTAGTGGTTTTAGTAGCTCACGAAAGCTGCGTAGGTGTAATGGCTCGCTATCTACTACTGAGCCGTCAAAATCAAAAAGAATTGCCTTTATCATTAATATTCTAATTCAATTTCTCCTTTTAATACAATTACTTGGCACGCTAGGCGGTTCTTTTTAGAATTAGGTAATCCAGCATTAGCAAGCGTAGTTATTTCGGCCTGTGTTTTTGCATTTAGATTATCCTCACCGTGCAATATTACGCAAGCGCACATAGTAGAACTGCCGTCTTCGCAACCACCAGGAAATGCACTATTACTCATTAAATATGGTAATAGTCTTGTATTATCTGGCATCTCAAACGTTACATTTTCGTTTTTTATAGTTATTTTAGCCATAAGCTATTCCTCATAATCAGATAGTTTTCTCTGTTTAATATTCTCCAATGTCTGCCAGCGCTCTCTTATAAACGGTTTAAGCTTTATGCGCATGTCTTTATCACGCAACGCCTTAATAGTGTCTGGATCGCTTGGATATCCGCTACCAAAATCACCAATATCAGCTGCAATGTCAGCAATTTTCTTATCACGAAGCAATTTGGCGCAAATGCTTGCAGCGGCAACTATTGGATAATTTTCATCTGCCTTATGCTGTGCCTCGAATTTTTTA
>JAGVWJ010000053.1:726-7067 GCA_018304385.1 Microcaldota archaeon | reverse complement strand
AGTTTCAGAAAGTGCCTCAAATAACCCTCCTAAGTCCTCTAAGCTTTTTTTCCGATCAATTTCCATTGCTTTTTCTAGCGCTTCTCTTGCATCTTCTAAATCGTAATAATTGCTGGCAATACGAAAAACAAAAAACATATCATTGTAGCTTTCATCGTTCTCTATAGCTTCTTTTAAATCTTCTTTTCCTTCTTCAAATTTTTCCCCAAGAAATTTTACTAATCCGCGGCAAATTAGATAAAAATATTTTTCTGTTTTGTTGAATAATGCTGTAAATATGTTTTCTGCCTTAGAAAAATCTTTAAGCATGGTATATGCAACACCTTTGTAAAAAACATGCGTCTCAGCTGGTTTAGTACTAATGCGTTCATCACAATAAGCTAGCAATTCTTTATACTTTTCCTGTTTAATCAGTTCTTCGCATTTTTTGTCTGGCATGAATGAATTAAAATACTAAACATATTAAAACAATCCTAGTATAATCAATATAATGCGTTTGCGATCGTATAGCTTTAGAGCAATAATATTTTCAACATGTTTGTTATCAAATATTATGGTAGAAGGTATTGCATGTAAAAGGGTAGATGAAATGGCAGAACAAAGAACAGCAGAACCAAATGCAACTAATGCCCTACAAAGAGCTACAGAGGCAATGGATAAATTAGATTTCAAAAAAGCCCGTACAGTTGTATTTAGTATTTTAGCAGAGGATTTAAACGAGAAAACCCGCTTTGGTATAATAAACAGCTTTGCTCAAAAATTTAAATTACAAGCACTTGAAGAAATTCGTAAGGAAGTAATCCTAGTTGGCCTAAGGCCAGAGAGTTTCAGCGAGCTAGAGAAGAAGAGCCCTAGGAGATTCGGATATATGAAAACCCTTGCATATGGGTTAGCACTTTTTGGGGAGAAAGGGTTTGAAACAGCAGTAGATCTGATAAAATCTGCCAGCAGAACTAGAATGCCATTTTTTCTAGGTGATCAACAATCTCTACTGTATGGCATTACTACAATGGCAGTTTACATGCTGTTAAATAATAACCTTATTGACAAAGAAAAAGCACTGCAAACCCTTAGCCAGCATATTAAAGATACTGGCATTAACCTTAGTGAAAGAGGGATATTTATCAGGTGGGCAATTCGCATCAAACCAGTTGCTGTATGTGATTTAAGCAAGGCAATGGCAGATGATGCAAGAACCACTGAATTGATTAATTTGCATCTTAGCAATGAGTTAAAAGGAAAAGTACCATGTGCTGTCTCCAGATGATACTATGGCATATAAACTTACCCAAGAAGAACAGTTTCAGAGAAATACAGATCAATTTAGAAAAGTGGAGCAAAGGGCGCAGAGGTTAGAAAACATACCTCGGCCTCTTACAAGAGAAGAAAGACAATTTTTAGAAGCATATAATGTTTATAGACCAGCAATTCAACAAATGCTGAAAGTAGCTGAGCTTGGAAGATCTTCTCAAGCAAGCATTGATCAAATGAGACATGAATTAGAGGCTAATATCCCATCAAGGACAAAAGAAATTTTTACTGGTACAGTTAGCACTGCCGTAGGTGCACTTTCATTTATAGGTCATCCTTTTGTTCAAATATATGAAACATGTAAAGGAAAGGAAGTAGTTACATTAAAAGACACAGTAGAGGTTATGGGCGAAGCTGGCAAATATCTTAGGGGGGATCAAACTAAAGCATGGAGTCAAGCTACATTTCTTGCCATCAGAGTAGAAGTAAAGCTCGATAGTCTCTACACTGCTTATAATAATGTTGTGAGTGGTTTACTTTCTGGTGACCCAAATAAACTTCAAAAAGCAAAATATGAACTTGGGAAGGCAGTATATGAACTAAAAGATACACAAAGAGCGCTTTCTGATTTGATGGATAAATATAGACCAGAACTGGAGCAGCTTGGCGGTTTCTTTGACCTTTCAAAAAAATTTTTAAAAGATGCGGCAGTGGAGGTTGCCATTACATTAGCTGCAGTAAAAGGTCTAGAACTTGTTGGCAAGGGACTCCATCATGTTTTACCAAAATTAGCAGAGAAAACAGCGGAAAAAATAGGTGCATTGACAGGAGGCATAATACGTGCAGAGCGTGTTGTCTTGGCAGGTGAGCGGGCAGTGCAAGGTGTGGCGACTTTGGAAAGATTTGGGCATCAGAGTCTTCGGCTTGAACATGCTTACAAAGCTAGCCAAGAGATTGACCATGTTGCGAATGAAAATGCAGATGTTCATGTGGAGCCAATTGCTATGCGCTAAAGATAGCTTTAAATAGATAAATATAGTAGTGCATAGCATGCCAGAACTCAAGAGAACTATTAAATGTTCGAATTGCGGAAGCGAGGCTAATTTTTATTTAAATACAGAAACTGCAATAAACGAATTGCTAATGCACGGCAAATGCCAACGTTGCGGCAATAGCATGCAGATAAATTATAGTTTGGTGGATCAAAATCAAGCGCAATCTACTAGTAGTACAACTACTTCCTCGAGTACTGAGCAGGTAGTAAACTTAGATGAGACTTTATTTGGCACAGAAGAAATGTCTAGCGATACGCTTAGGGATATTATTGAAGATTAGATTATTTGAGTCTTGCATAGACAAAATCAAATAAACGCCCTGCATGTTTTTTCGCCTGTTCTGCCTCTTTTTCAGCAGATAGTTTTTCTCCGTATTCCGCACCGCTTTTTATGCTTATTAATGCAGCCAGGTGTTGGACTGCGGCTCTCACTTCTTGATCATGAGGGTCAGTACTTAAGAAAAGATTAATCGAATCAGAATGATTGTCACTGGCATTTCTCATTCCCTTCTTAAATATGCAATAAGCATCAGCTGCAGCAATGGCGCAGTGTACCGCCATTATTACGCACGCGTTCCATTCACTGTTTTCATATGCCCTTTCCATGCTATTCTTGCATTCCTGCGCTCTTCTAATGTAATCGTTAACGTGAAACCTATCAACATTCCTAGTTTTCATTTTCCAACACCACTGAACCTTTTAAAACGTTTTCCAGGAATTTCTTATGCCTAGTTTCGTTTAGTTCTTTCAAAGTAAAAATACTTAAAGAAATCCTGTTTCCGTACTTACTCATTATTAATGGGCTTAGCTCATTCAAATATCCAGATACATCATTTCTATATCTATTTTCCCTTACTGCTACGAAAATATCTATATCGCTGTTTGGCATTTCTGTGTTGTTTATGACCGAGCCAAAGATGATAACCTTCTTAACGGATCTTATTATTTTGCTTTTTACTATATGCTTCCTTATTTCATCCTTTAGTTCATCTATAGGACTTGATTTTATTTTTTCAAGTATGTCTGCTAAAAATTGATAAGCATAGCTTTGTTTATTTAGCTGCCATGTAACAGCAGAACCTATGCGCATGGGAAAGATTAGATTACAGTTATGTAGTCCCTTCAGAACCCTGTTGCTGGCACCAGGTGAAATACCCAATATTCTTGCTATTTCTCGCTCACTTGTTATCGCCTCATCAGAAAGTAACCTTTTGATAATTTTTATTTTTACCCGCGAGCCAAGTAGATTTTCTTCGAAATTATGGAATTGCATAAAATATTATACACTTGTCTATTTTTAAATTATGCGCTTGTATACTTTCTTGTACAGCAAGGTTTAAAAGTTGGAAATATATATTAGAAAATGGATTGGATTTTAATTGCTATTTTTAGTTATTTTTTATTCGCCTTGGGAAATATTTTTGAGAAGATTCTAAGGACGAATCATCTGAAAAGCCCGCTTAGTTTGCTCTTTCTTTCAGGAATTTCAAGCTTTTTCTTATTGCCAATATTACCTATGTTTTTTCCTATTGATTTTGGGAACTTTTTCCTCATTGTGCTTGGTATTACTGTCGGCGTAACGAGTTTTGCAGGATTCTTGCCATTTCTGGTCGCGCTTAAAAATGAGGAAACATCCCGCCTGGTTTCGCTCTGGAACTTCGCACCGATAATCACATTCATCTTGGCATTTTTTATTTTACAGGAGCGCCTGCCTGAGAATTTTTATCTTTCCTTTACATTTATATTCGCAGGTGGCATACTGATTTCGTTTAAAGATTTAAAAGGGAATTTCTCGACCTTCGCTTTTTTGATGATGTTTCTATCCAATCTATTATATTCGATATCCTTGGTTATAATGAAATACGCATTAATTTTTTTTGATTTTTTTAGCGTCTTCTTTTATGCTGCTATTGGTAACGTATTGTTTATACTATTGTTTTTTATTTTTGGAAAAACACGTCTGGTTATCATGGGAGATTTAAGGAAAATAAAACAAAAGACTACCGTAGTTGCATATTGGTTTGTGGTTATATTAGCGTTTTTTCTATATTATCTTTCAGTAAGAAGTGGCCCAGTTTCCATGGTGGCTGTGTTGGGAGGTTTTCAGGGGTTATTTGTATTCCTGTTAGCGTTTATCCTTTCTCATCTCCTTCCACATGTTTTGAAAGAAGACACAAGACTCGAATCTGTCTCAATTAAGGTAATATCTATATTACTGATAATTGTTGGGCTTTATATTCTAAATAATTAGGTTTGGCAATTCAGCAGCGCTCTTTAATATAAAATCAGGTCTATCTTTTTTTGGTATTTTATCTATTTCTTCTTTTTTCGTTATTCCGCTTAATACTAAAGCGCATTTTATTTTCATTTTTTTCGCAGCGTGCAAGTCTGTTTCGTAATTATCTCCAACTATTAGTACTTCACTTCTTTTCAGGTTATTGTCATCCAAAATCGCTTCAATTAAATGAGGTGATGGTTTGCCAATTATGATTGGTTTTTTTCTTGTTCCATACTCTAGAAATGCAGCAATGCATCCACTTCCAGGTAACAATCCTTTTTCTGTTGGATAAATTCGATCAGCATTTGAGGTAATAAATATAGCGCCATTATAAATCGCACGAAATGCCTTAACTAGTTTTTCAAAATTAATATCTGGGTCCAATCCAGTTGCAACAACATCTGCATTTTCGCTTTCAGTAGTTTTTAGTCCTAACAATTCGATTTCTTTTTTTAGTCCGCCTTCGCTAATGACATAGATGCTTGAGTTTGGATGATGATGCTTGATATAAGAAGCAGTTGCGTAAGCAGTATTGTACATTTCTCTTATATCACATACTATACCCATTTTTTTTAATTTCTCTGCCTGTTCTCCCCGTGTACGCATACTTGCATTCGAAATAAAAAATATTTTCATACCGCGCTTTCGCACCTCTGCAATTGCTTGCGGTACGCCTGCTATTACCCGTGAGCCACGATAAACCGTACCGTCTAGATCAAGAAGAATTGCCTTTAACATAAGTAGTATTAGAATAATAAATAATTAAAAAGAAAAGGAAATCAGAATTCGTGAACCATTCCTTCTCTTGCTAGAGCGACGTCGAGTCTTTTTCCAGCATTTTCGGGTAAGCGAAGTTGTTCATCCCTGAATTGTAAAGCACGTGCAAGTAGTTCTTCTAATCCAAAGTCATCTCGTACTGGTTCGTGATGTCCTAATACAACCAATGGCACTTCTGCTACTAAAGCAGTTCTTACTGCCCATACAAATGTACTATGGCCCCAATCTATTTTGCTTGTCGGTCTACCTCTTGGGCCAACATATTCTTCTGGTGTGTATTGTGAATCATAGTAAAGAACACCGGCTCCTTTTGCTAGTTCTACTAACCTTGGATCTTCTATATCACGATGTTCAGTATCAGTTGCGAATACGTATGAGACATGCCTCACTACACTTGAACTAGGTCCAGTTTGCTCATTGTATGGCGCATCTATGCGATAACCAAACACACCATCTGGATGAGAAAGTTCCATAGGGGTAACTCTTGCAGAACCAACTTGCTGAGTTGGAACACCAAACCTTTTCATTTCATGGAATTCAATAGCAGCAGCCATATCTTGAAATTCTACTGGGAAATTCGGAAACTCTTGCTGGCCTGCTAATGCTTCCTGTAGCTTAACTCTTGCATTTGCCCTACCATATATGTGGATTTTTGTGCCTGGAACAAAACCTGGTATGAAGAATGGAAAACCTTGTATGTGGTCCCAATGCAAATGTGATTGAAATAAATGTACCTCATTTGGCGGGAAAGTACTGCCAGTTGCTAACGGATTAAATCGTTTGTCAGGTCCAAAAAGTCTTTTCATCAATTCCAAACCTAATAATCTTGCACCGGTTCCACAATCAATCATAATTAGTGGTGAATCTCTTACCTGAATTTCAACTGAAGTGGTGTTACCACCATATGTTCCTGAAATCGATGGAGGTAATGACTCTAGCCATGCAGCAGCCTTTGCTTTATCAAATCTTCCATCAGCATCT
>JAGVWJ010000053.1:0-707 GCA_018304385.1 Microcaldota archaeon | reverse complement strand
TCAAAGGAGCTGGGATACTTCCTCTTACACCCCAATATTTTACACGCATAGCAAGTTCTGCCATATTATCCCTCCATGTTAACTTATATAATTAGGTGGTTACTAGATGTGGCGAAAGGCATATAAATGGGCGTCCCATTATGAGCGAAAGCATAGTTTTTTATATACTTATCACTATAATGATAAGTATGGAAATAGACATAATGAACCCTTATGTAGCTAGAATAATCATTGCAGCACGCCCAGTGGATACGATAAATGCTATAGCTAAGAGAATTGGCTTGTCCTATGGATGGACACATAAGTGGGTAAATAAATTGGCAGAGTGCGGGGTCTTCAGGACTACTCGCATGAATGCTTTCTTAAATGAGCAAAACGCATTTTATCAAAATACCTTAGCTTACTTAAGGCGATTTAAGGGTGCCCAATTCCATTATGAGGTTTTGCAGTGGATGAGCATATACTATTGTTTTACTAAAACAGACGCGGTTTATGTGTGGACGAAGGGAGGCTATAACATCGGGAGGCATAAATACTACTACCCTATTTTTATCAAGATAAAAAAAGAAGATTTGAAATGGTTTGAGTACTATTGCAAGAAATTAAATTTAGAGTATAAGAAAAAACAAAAGACCCATTACCAGGTTCAAGTTTTAGAAGACTTCAAATTCGAGAAAGTTGAAGAAACGCCAGTAGATAGCTTAGAA
>JAGVWJ010000010.1:32423-33174 GCA_018304385.1 Microcaldota archaeon | reverse complement strand
ATAAATATTGCAGTGCTCCCTCACCTTCAGAAACCAAAGAGTCTTCTCCTTTTAGAATATAAGGTGATTTAATCCCAGTTATTATCGCAGTAACACGTACTTTATCCGTAACTGGAACTATCCTTGCACCTACTTTTACATTTGCCATTGCATCAAATGATTCTGTTAATTTTTCTCCAATTTTTATTGCCTCTCCTAATGTCAAATCAGGACCGCCTTCTATATGGATCAATGCGCCTTTTGCGCCTTCATAATTAACATCGAGCAAGGGGTGCTGTAGTGTATCATGTACAACTGCGTCTACGCGCTCTACACCTACGCCCTCACCAAGCGAAATAAGTGATAACCCACCATCTTGCATTACTGCGCGAACATCTGCAAAATCAACGTTCATTAAACTCGGGAACATAATTGTATCAGAGATGCCTAATACTGCGCGCGCGGTTATACTATCTGCAAATTCAAACGCCTTTTCTATTTGTAAGTTTGGGGCGTAGGCTGAAAGCCTATTATTATCTATTACAATGACCGTATCAGAATATTTCATAAGCTCGTTTATTGCATCCTGGGCTTTTTTTAGGCGCACACGCTCGTGTTTGAACGGATAGGTTACAATTGAAATTACTATTGAACCTTGTTCTTTTGCAAGCTGCGCTACAACTGGCGCTGCGCCACCTCCTGTTCCGCCACCCATACCTGCACATATAAATGTTAGTTCTGCATCTCCTATTTCTTGCTTTAGCATAGCGCG
>JAGVWJ010000010.1:0-32350 GCA_018304385.1 Microcaldota archaeon | reverse complement strand
TCTAATTCTGCGCATTTTTTGGCAACATCCATATATCCGCCTGCGCCTAAGCCTCGTGTTATTGTTTTACCAATCAAAATTTTCTTATGGGCATTTGCAAATTTTAGATGTTTGCCATCTGTATTTATTGCAACTGTTCTCGCACTCTTTATACCCTGTCGCATTAACCTATCAACAGAATTACAGCCTGCTCCGCCCACGCCAATTACATTTATGCGAACGTTAGATGAATCAAATTCATCAACAGGTTCAACTACTTTTTGTTCTACAGAATCAGTTTGGTTATTTTGTTTCGCAGCTTGAATAATATCATCAAACATATATCTCACCTGCCTTGAGCCCTGGCCGATCGTTTTGATCAAACTTTGGCAACCCGAAAGTTTGAATTGATAGGATATACAAGGAAAAGAATATAAATGTACCTAGCCCTTTATTACCTCGTAGATTTCGCATATTCACAACCAATTATATTTTTTGGTCTGGTTGTGAATAGATCGATCCGACTTTTTTTGGAGGATCAGGATAGTTGATAATATGAATATCAAAATTTTTGTAACTGGTGGAACATTTGATAAAGAATATAATGAATTAGATGGTACTTTGTTCTTTAAAGAAACACATATCAATGAAATGTTAAAATTAGGAAGATGCAGGGTCGAATTAGATATTAGAACGTTAATGATGGTCGATAGTTTAGATATGAATGATTCTGACAGACGAATTATTCTGGAGAACTGCAAGAATACAAAGGAAAACAAAATAGTTATAACGCATGGCACAGATACGATGGCTGAAACAGCAAAAGCCATTGGGCAAACAATAAAGGATAAAACAATTGTGTTGACTGGCGCAATGGTGCCATACAAATTCGGAAGTTCAGATGGATTATTCAACCTAGGAAGTGCATTAGCTTTTGTTCAGGCATTACCTAACGGTGTTTATATCTGCATGAATGGAAAATATTTTATTTGGAATAATGTTAAAAAGAATAAAAAAACTGGAGAATTCGAAATATTATAAAAAATAGAAAATAAAAGAAAAAAAAGAACTTGGAATTTATCCAAGGACTTCCAGGTCTGACGTGTAAACAGGCAACATGCTTGTTTCCTCTTCTGGGAATCCGCCGCCTGCAACGCTTGCGCCTTTAACACCTGTAACTATTGCAACTATTTCTAGTTTGCCTTCGTAGTTCTGCATTATTCTTGCGCCCCATTTTACGTTTGCTTCTGCGTCCATTTTTTCTGTAATCAATTCGCCAGCTTTAATTGCATCACCTAATGTTAAATCGCTTCCACCAGTTATGTGGATTAATGCACCTTTTGCGCCTTCGAAATCAACATCAAGCAATCTGTTTTTGATAACGCCTTCGCTTGCGCTTCTTACCTTGTCATTTCCTTTACCTTCGCCAACTGCAATGAAACCAACACCGCCGCCTTCCATGATTGCGCGAACATCTGCGAAATCTATGTTAATTAATGATGGTTGTGTAATTGTCCAGACTAATCCACTAATTGCACGTGATAGAATTTCATCTGCAACTGAGAATGCCTCTTGTACTGGTAGGTTTGGAACTAATTGCGCTAGTCTATTGTTATCCAAGATAATAACTGAATCGCAGAATTTCTTTAATTTGTTAATACCTTCATCTGCCTTTTTCAATCGAACACGCTCATGCTTAAATGGGTAAGTTACAATTGCAACAACAATTGCACCTTGCTCTTTTGCAATCTGTGCAACAACTGGTGCAGCACCTGTACCTGTACCGCCACCCATACCGCAGCATACAAATGCTAAATGTGCTCCTTCAATTTCTTTTTCAATTAGCGGACGATCAACTTCTGCTGCCTTTGTACCAACATCAGGATAACCACCTGCGCCTAAGCCTCGCGTAACACTTTTACCAATTAATACCTTTTTCGAGCGCTCGTGGATCAGATTCAAATGTTGCTTATCAGTATTAACTGCAATTAGGTCAGTACCTTTTACACCTGCTTTGACTAATCTATTTATTGTATTATTTCCTGCACCACCAACACCAACTGTAACAATCTTAATCTGCTCAGAACTAAGAGCATCATCCATATTGCTATCTGTTGCTGGAGTACTTTCTCCTATAACACTCTTTACCAAATCTTCCATTTTAAATCACCTTTGGGACACGTTTTCACGTGTGGTCGCCTTTTTTTGTTAGGTTCCCCTCAACCATAACAGCTTTGTGCATGTTGTCTAAATTTTTCGAGAGGAACTTAACTTAGTAACGTCGATAGTTTTTGATTTAAATACATTCGTTTTTACGTCTGATAAAATAATTCGCAATTGTTTAGAATAAAACACACTGACGTAAAGATCGAGTGAAACATTTAAATGCATTTACTAAATACATTTATCAGCACAATGCATGGGGCGATCATATGGTTAAAGTAATAACGATAATGGACGATGTATACGCCGAGTTATATCGTATAAAAAGGAGCAAAGGATTAAGTTTTAGTGGAGTAATTAGATACTTAATGGAAGAAAAAGAAAAGGAAAGCAAGAATATAATATCACTCGCAGGTAGTATTAATGATGAAGACCTTGATAGAAAAGCAATGGAAGGAATAAAAAAAGGAATGCATGAGTGGGGAAAGTATGTGTGATTGCAGTGGGCCATGAGCAATCAGCCTAGGTTTTATTTGCATAAGGAATATATCAGACGGCTGACGTGGCATAAGAGAAACAATGGACCACGTCCCTATAGAGAACATAAAGAAACCGACGGCTTTGCAAGAATGAGAAAATAGGAGGTATAACAGATGGAGAAGATATGTTTGGATACTGAGGTAGCTATTGATTTTTTACGCGGTGAAAAAGCAGCAGTAGAAAAATTAAGATACTATGCGGATCGAGAAGAGATTTGCATAACTACGCTTGCGCTTATACAATTATTATCTGCAATAAGAAAACAAGAGATCGCAAGTTCTCTAATAAATAGTGTAACTATTCTTGATCTTGATAAAAAATCTGCAAGTATTGCTGCACGTTTAATTAAAGAATCTAAAGAACAAGGATATAATCATAAAAATATGGATAGCTTTCTTAATGCTGCCATATGCATTTCAAATAATGCATTCTTATTCACGAAAGAGAGAAAAAAATATGAAGGAATAAAAGGATTGAAGTTAGTATGAATTCAGATAGTATGTTAATTAGAAAAAATAATACTGGAATTATAATAATTCCATTATTTTTTGTTTTAGTAATATTTGGGGGTATGCTTTTTGCCATGGTCTTGTTTTCTGGCATGTCCTTAGAACAGATATTTCAAAGGTTTTTTATCGAGAAATTCCCAATAATGTTCGGAAGTGGAGAACTATACAAGGCATCTATTTTCGAAAATATAGAAAAACCACAAAAAATAGAGATAAAAAATATCGCTACAGTTCTGTATACCAAATCATTTGATGAAATAGATTATTTGTACTTTTATAATAAGGAAAGAACTCTAGTACTGATAATAAACAGTGTCGCCCTTTACAAAAATAAGGACATAGAAAAACTTCTTATATATCTTAACAATGAAAATAAAAGGATTCAGTTTGAAGACTGTGAAAAATTTATTGTTAACGGGTGATATAAATGGAATTATCTTACATATCTAAGACTCCTGGGATAGGCGGCACTATAAAAAATTCTCCAGAGGATTTTATCGTTGAGGAGATTACAACTAGTGGCGAGATTTTAGAGATAAACAAAAAAATAGAAAAAGAAACTAAGGAAAATAAATTTGTCCACTTTATTCTCCAAAAACGTGATTGGTCCACAAGCGATGCAATAAAAACAATTGCAAAAAAATTATGCATAAGTTTTAAAAGATTTAATTTTGCTGGAACTAAAGATAAGATTGCAATTAGCACCCAGCTTTGCTCATGCTTTGGAATTGAAAAAGAAGAAGTTGAACAATTAAAAATTAAAGACATTCGAATAAATGGCGCTTGGTACGCAAACGATAAAGTTAAGCTCGGTGATTTACTAGGAAATAGATTCACAATTAAAGTTGAAGGCGTAAAAGAAAATGCAGAGGAAATTGTAAATAGGATTTACTCTGAGTTAAATGGTACTATACCAAATTACTTTGGAGAGCAAAGATTTGGTACAACTAGAAGAAACACGCACATCATAGGAGAAAAATTAGTTCGTGCAAGACTTAAGGACGCAATGATGACATTTATTTGTGATTCAGAAGGAGAAGAGCATGTTGAAGCAAAATTAGCAAGAAAAGAATTGCAGGCAACTGGTGATTTTGAGACTGCACTTAAAAAATTTCCAACCCATCTTCGCCTAGAGCGAACTGTCATTGCACACCTTGCGGAAAATGAAAATGATTTTGCTGGCGCATTTAGAAAGTTACCAAGAAATATTTTGCTTTTATTTATCCATGCATTTCAAAGTCACATGTTTAACATTTTATTATCTGAAAAAATAAAAAATGTTGAAAAATCGGATGGAAACGGAAACATAATCGGGTATGAAACAGAATTAACTAAAAGAGAAAATGAATTGCTTGATGAGTTGGGCATTAGAAAAGAGGATTTCAAAATAAGAAGTTTACCAGAGATCAGCTCTAAGGGAACAAAACGAGCATGGTTAGTTGAATTAAAAGATTTTAGTTTCTCAAATAATACCTTTAAATTTTCTTTGCCTGCTGGAAGCTATGCAACTGTTGCGTTGAGGGAATTTTTAGATGAAAAGTGAGATTATGAAAGAAGGGTCTATTAGTTTTAATCTTGCCAAAAACGTATTCTATAACCCAGAAATGCAATTCTGCAGAAGCTTTTGCTCTCTTGCAGTTGGTGCTATTGGTAAAAAACTAACTGTTTTAGATGCATTTTCTGCTAGCGGAATCCGGGGTATTCGCTATGCTAAAGAAAACAGAAACTTAGCGAAGATTGATTTCCTAGAAGCAAATGATGCTGCAACTCCAGTATTGAAAAGAAATTTAAAACTAAATAAAATAAAAAAAGCGAGTGCCATCAAAAAACTATATGAAAAATACTTTACTAGTGGTTTTTTTTCTTATGATTTTGTTGAGATCGACCCATTTGGCACCCCAGCACCGTATCTATGGAGCACTTTTTATGGTCAGGTAAAGAAAAAAGAGTTTTATTTATCAGTTACTGCTACTGATACTGCCGTACTTTGCGGACCAGAAGCAAAGGCATGCTTGAAAAATTATCATAGTAAAAATCTTAATAACGAATTTACGCATGAAACCGGAACAAGGATTTTAATTAAACGCATTGCTGAAAGCGCAAACGAATTTGACTTTGGCACTATTCCTTTATTTTCGCTTTCTGATAGGCATTACATAAAGGTTTTATTAAAAATTGAGAAAGGCGCGGCTAAAGCACACCAGAATATTGAAAAATTCGGGTTTATTAGTTATTGCAATAAATGTGGTTTTCGCAGCAGCGGCAAACGCATGCAAAATGAATGTAAATTATGCAAAGTAACTACTGATTATTCTGGGCCTGTTTGGTTAGGAGAATTGCATGATAAAAAATTTCTTGAAAGTATGATTAAATTAAACAAGAAAAGAAAATACGAACATGCAGAAGAGATAGAAAAAAAGCTTAAGTTGATGCTTAACGAAATTAACATGCCAGCTTATTTTTATGATTTACATGTAACTTGCAAGAGAATTAAGACGAGTGTGCCGAAGATTGATGATGTAATAAAAAAGCTAAAGACGAGAGGATTTAAGACTGGGAGAACACATTTTACTAAAACTGGGATAAAGACAGATGCTGGAATTGAAGAGATCAAAAAGATAATAAGATAACTATTGGTTTTCTGCTTCTTCAAATCTTCCTTCACTTCTGTTCTTTTCAACATCTTCAGCATTGAAGAGTCGCGTATTCATCGCAACATAGACCCCTGCTTTTAGAACTAAGGCTGCACCAGTAGCAAACCCACAGTTAAACGGTGCATCTGAAGGAACAAACCCATTTAACGGTATCATTGCTCCGAAAAGAACAACTGATTTATCATGATCTTCCGGTAATCGTTCATTTATAAACTGACCTGTGTCAGCCATAGTATATGTTCCATGAGGAACGATTACTTTTTTAGCTTGAGATGAAGTAATAGCTTCAACAATTTGTTTTCTATCTCTGTATGTTATATCTCTACTATCTTTAAGACAGGCAGTAGTAAATTGTAACTTTAATTGCAGGCCAATTCTCTCTAGGTATATCTGAAGCCAAGGATTTACATCTGTAACTGCGGTATCGAGCGTAGGTTCCCACCTAGATTCAATTGTACCGCCAGTCCTTACTACATGCAGTGTTTCTGGTTTGTTGAGTTTTCCAAAAATGCTATCAAGTCTCTGCTGTGCTTCATCAGCGGTTATAGCGCCTTCTTCAAATGCTCTTGTACTATTTACGCTCACTTCTCCAGCCCTAAATATTCTCCCCTCCATGGAGACGTATACCCCTGGTTCTAATATTTCAGAACAAGCAGTTGCAAATCCAAAATTAAATGGACCCTCTGATAGCAATTCTGCAAAAGGATCCTTGGATCCAAAAACGACCACTGTTTTACCATGATTTGCAGGAAGTTCATCCAAAAGATACTCTGCTGTATCGGGGGCAGTAAAACAGCCATGGGCTATTAATATTCTTTCATGTGAGGATGCTAAAACAGTGTCGCGAATATTCCTTCTGTCTTTTTGAGTTATTTCGCGACCATCTTTGAGACAAACTGTAGTAAAATCAAACGTAGTATATGGTTTAAGACTCTGAATATAAGGTGGAAGTACAGACTCGCTTCCTATGGCCATACAATCTTTTTTCCGATTCCACTGGAATTCTATAGTTCCGCCAGTTGAAATTAAATGAACTGGTCTTGGCTTATCGAATTTTTCAAAAAGCTTATCTAGATGCGTTTGCGCCTCTCGTGAGCCTAATCTTTTTACTGAATCCGTTCCAACTGATTTTTGTACCATCATAATCACCTAAGATACACAAACTATAACTAATCTTATATAAATAAATACCACCTCAATTTTTCAGAAAAACACAAAGTTTTTAATTAGTTTACTTAAATAAATAGGAATATGTACCAATTAGATTCTTTAGATAGAAAAATTTTAAGTGAGCTGGACGGGGATAGCAGACAGGCTTACTCGGAACTTGCAAAGAAAGTCAGAACTAAGAAGGATACTGTAAAATACAGAATAGATAGACTAATAGAGAATGAAATAATTGATGGTTTTTATACGGTCATAGATTATTCCAAGCTTGGATTTCTACTATTTCGTCTTTATATCCAGACAGAAGGAATACCGGAAACTAAAAAACAGGAACTACTAAAATATCTAAAAGATCATAAGAATGTTAATCTTCTTTTCAGAATTACAGGAATTTATCATATAAGTTTTGATGTTTGGGTAAAGGATACCTGGCAATATGAAGAATTTTGGTATGGGCTAATAGAAAAATTTGGTGTTTATTTTTCCAACTATCACTCAGCACTAAAAACCAGATACACTGAATTTAGCAGAAATTATCTGGCTAATGATGGCAAAGAAAAGTTACAATTCACGATATCCCAAAAAACAGGAAAAGAAGATATGGATGCGTTGGATTTCAAGATATTGACAATTATCTCTACAGATGCTAGAGAATCATTAGTAGACATAGCAAAGAAATCAGGAACTTCAGTAGTAACTGCAAGAGATAGACTAAAGCAATTAATAAGGAAGAAAGTAATTGTAGGATTCAGGACTATGCTTAATTATGAAAAATTAGGTTATCAATACTATAAAGTAGATTTATGGTTTAGCAACATGGCAAGATATAGCCAGATAATGCAGAGAATCCTTTCACACTCTAACGTTATATATACAGAAAGAACATTGATCACTTCGCATTTTGAATTCGATTTAGAAGTAAAGGATTTCAGAGAGTTCATATTGATAATGGATGGATTTGAAAAAGAGTTCCCCGAAGACATAAAGAGATACGAATACTATACGATGATTAAGAATTACAAAACAAACTACCTACCCGCGCTATAATATAAATATTGGGCCCGTTGTGATTTGAACACAAGACCTTTCGATCTCTGAAAACCTTAAGGTGCCAGTTTTGATGAAACTTTTACTAAAGTTTCTATCAGTTTCGTCGCTTTTGCACGAACGCTCCAACCTGGCTGAGCTACGGGCCCAACTATGTACTACTTCTGGTTTCTCATTATTCTAAAACCGTCGTATTACTTATGTTCTCTATAGTGACGTGGACTAATATATTACTTAGGCCACGTCGACAGTTCTATGTATTTCTAACACCAGAAACAGTAGATATAAAGAAGAATAAAACAAATTAAAAATATGCTCATGATCCAGTGCTTAAGGCTCAAAGCCAGAATTATGGCCTTGTGACAAAGTAGGTTACAACAAGAATTATAACAATAATAACAATAGTCAATAAAAGCTCTTCTAGCATAATATTATCTATATCAGAATTCTTAAATACCTTGGCAAGGGGCAATAAAAATGAAACTGGCAATCATTTCTGACACTCATTTTGGCTATGCAAGATTCGAAGAAGACTCTTACATTCAGGCAGAGAATGCATTTTTAGATGCTGATAAAAAGGCAGATCTAATTATCTACGCAGGCGATGTATTTGATACAAAAACGCCTAAGCTAGAAACACTTAATCGCGCTGTAGAAATACTAAAGAAAGTAAAAAAACCAATTTTTGCAATACATGGGAACCACGAAAGACGAAGTAAGGGGATGGTTAATCCTGCACAACTGCTTGCAACAATGGGCGCTTTTAGGTACTTGCACGGGGAAGCAGCTGAATTTGATAATTTAGGGGAGAAAGTACAGATATTTGGTCTTGGTAATGTTCCAGAAGAGCTTGCAAGTATTGCGCTTAAGAAGGCATTGGAAAATTTTAAGCCAAATCCGAACGCATTGAAAATTCTAGTTCTACACCAATCAATAAAAGAATTAATCCCCAATGCTGAAAATGAGATATCGCTTGAAGAGCTAGAAACATTACCATTTGATCTTATAATAAATGGACATATTCACGGTAAGCTAACAAAACTTGGCGGTCGATTTATAATTCCAGGTAGCACAGTTGTAACGCAGCTAAAAAAAGATGAAACTGCACCACGCGGCTACGTATTATATGATACAAAAGCAAAAACACATGAGTTTGTTGAGATTACTTGCAGAAAGTTTTTCTATGAAGAATTAGAATTTAAAGATGCAGGCATTGAGGAGATAAAAAAGATAGTTGAAGAGAAAATAAAGGAACTTAAAAAACTAGATAACTCTGCAATAATAAGGATAAAAATTAAAGGAACTGCAAGAGAAGGGTTAACATCATCTGACATAACCTTTGTGAACAGAGATGATGTATATTTAGATAATCATCTAAACGCAACAACGCTTAAAGACAAATTAGAAAGAATAAAGAGAATTAAGGATCAAAAAATATCAGTAAAAGAACTGGCAATCAAAGAATTAGAAGAAAAGATTAAGGATAAGATAAAACTATTCTCTCCAAGAGATTTATTTGATAAACTAGTTATTGGAACTGATGAAACGCTGGAATATCTAAAGAGTGAGAATAAGTGATTTATTTTTAAGAAGTTGGGTTCTAATTTTATTTCTCTCTTAGCTCTAGTTATACTGGGAGTTTTGGGATGAAACCCTTTCCCGATTGTTCGACGCATCGAACAATGGGCGCTATGTCGCCTTTGGCGACATCCGCGTTCTAAAAGGGTTTCAAGCAGGGGTGGCAGAGACTCGTGACGGGCGACAAAAAAACCGACCGGAACGTGGCTGAAGCGGCCAAATGCGCGGGGCTTAGGACTCCGTGGTTTAGTACCTACACAGGTTCAAAAGCCTTGTGCTGTCGCACAAGATTTGACAACAAGGCTGTCAATCCTGTCCCCTGCATTTTTGTTTACAAAAATGAAGGGCTATTGAGCTCAACCCAATCAGGCCTGCAATTTTATTTATAAATATCACCTACTAACATAACTTATGGCAATGAAGCTTGTTGCAGCTATTACATATAGCTATAATTTTAGAGAGATTATACCTTTAGTAGATATAAAAATGCTATTCTTTCCAGAGGATATAATAAAATTTTTTGTCGGGAGAGAGATGATAGAGGAGCATACAAAAAAACAAGGCGCTGCAGAGATAATCGCAGAGGCAAAAACTAAAGAAGCCGAAGGAACAAAAACAATCGCTGAGACAAAGGATGAGACAAGATCTCAACAAACCTACATTTTAACTTATTATAATCCTGAAACAAATACTGTAGAAAAACTAGCAACAACAAATAACGTAACGATCAAAGATGAAACACAGAAAAAAATAGAAGAGGCAGTAGGTACACATTCTGGATATTCTTTATACTCGATGATTGCTGCTCCGCTAATTTATACTGTTGTAGACCCACACCTTCTGGAAAAAATATTAAATGAAAGAGAATATTCTACCCCTCCAGACTATCACGGACCAACAAAAATAAAAGTAAGTGACCAGCATACAACAGCCGAGATAATTGCCATTACACAGCAGGAAAAAGCAAAAGAGGCATTTGTTGAAACATTGCAGAGAAAGGAGAAAGTAGAATCAAAGATAGTCCAGGAAATAGTTGTATTGGAAGAGGTAGTTAAAACGCTCAGAAAGGATGAAACAGCAGAAAAGGCATTGGAAAAATTACCTCCATTAACCCGTGCTAGATTTATTGCTGCGCTTAGAAAAAAACAATTATCAAGAACAGTAATTATCTTATTGCTCGAAAAAGACATTTCCTTCTTAAAAGAGATAAAAAAGAAATTAGGAAGCCTTTCCTTACAGGATCTAATAAAACTAGTTGATACAATGAGCGCCCTTGCACGAGGCAAGTAATTCCTTCTATCAATGCTATTTCTTAGCCTTTATGTCCTTTCTTTTTGGCCTAAGGAAAACAGATCCGCATTTTCTGCATTTATCCAATGTCTTCTTATTTCTAGACTTGCATCGTCTGCAAACAACAAACTGCATTATGCGAGCATCTGCTTCAGGAAACTTACCCATATTAAAACCTCTAAAGTAGTAAAAATAGTTAAATATTCTATCCTAACAAGTCTTTAAATAGCTATCTTCACACATATTTTTTACGTATAATGCCCTAGTAACTCAAAGCTATTTATTACTAATTATAAAGAGCGAGTATCGGTAGAGTGCCTCTCTTGTAAGGAGGAAGTTAGGAGTTCAAATCTCTTCTAGGGCTTTTTTATTTATTTATTATTTTTCCATTATCATTCGCTATTGTAATCTCGCTATCAAACTGTCCATTAATATCTATTTCGCAACTTGTTTCGTGTGCAGCAGAATTTCTATTGTTCGAGATAGTTAAAAAGAAAATATTATTACGCGAATCGGATTGTATTGTTATTTGCTGCGCAAGATTAATCGCTTTACTATTCCCATTGCCAAGTGCGCAAATCTCATCAACCATATTAAAAAAATCCTCTTTCATTGCTTTAAATTTAACATTCTCATAAGAGTTATCTGCGTTTGATCTTATTTTATTTAAAGCAAATATTGATATTGAAATTAGAATTAGACCAATTAACGCAATAATTAGATATTCGAATGATAGCTGAGCGCGCATAAACATTACTGACATTTAAAATTATCCTTATCACAATAACCAGATAAGCATTGAATATCATCATTACAAAACTCGCCAGGTTTGCCTTTAACTGCTGCCTCAGAACGATTAACAATTATATCGCTTTGCGTTTCAATGCTTTTACCAGTTTTTTCTGTTGTTTTAGTTAATTGCGATGCCACTAGCGCAACGATCGCAAGAATAACTACAATTAGAATAAGCATTTCAGCCGAAAGCTGAGCACGCATATAAGACCTCCCTTTGAATATAGGAAAAGAACAAATAAAAACCTAACGAATATAAGAAACGCCTTTCTTACCTGGCTCGTAAGGTGCTATCATGCTTCTTTGTACTTCCTCTTCTATTTTCTTTAGTACCTTTTCGCTTTCCTTAGCCTTTTCTTCTAGTTTCTTAAGGTCTATTTCAAAGTCTAAGTAAGTAGATAATAACTCAACAATATTTTTGGCTGCAGTAACATCCACATAGCCGCCATGGGTCTCTCCCATAACACATATACCATGTACGCCTTGCAACTTGCCCATTGCAGGAAGCAAACCTGCTGCACCAACAATACTACCGCGCGCCTCGCCAAATACAACACCGAGTTTCTTAAATCTAGATAATAGCGATTTAGAGGTTGTAACAGCAAAAATTTTGCGATGTTCGTTTACGCGACCAGTGCTATACCCCCCAACAGTAACAATAAGATTAATGCCAATGCGCTTTGAATATTCTATTATTGCGCTAGCTACTTCATATTGCCCAACAGTAGACATTGCTTGTATGTCCCCAGTAAGAACAATTAAATCATATTTCTTCCCCTTAACCCAGTAAAATCGATTATTAATTAATCTAAGACCACCTTTTTTAGTCATAAAAACCTGATGCGGAAAATGAGGAGAATATAAATCTGCAATCTTCTTTCCTTTAAGTTCTTCTGCTAAATATCTGCCTACCACTCGCCCTATGAGTCCTATACCAGGTAGACCAACAACTAGAACACCTTTCTTAACTTTTATCTTTTCTTTTTCTATAATAATAGTTTCTCTCAAATTTTCACCTTATATTGCATATCTATCATTCTTTGTAATATTAAAACCCTTCATAACCCTTCTAAAATCACCGTAAACATCTTCTGGTTTAAATGGCGCAGGATGTGCAGAGAGAGAATTGCGCTCACAGTGAATTCTTTCAAGCGTGTATTTTTTACAAACAACACAAAATCTCATTTTTTTCATTTCACTCGCTCCGCTCAAAGCTAAAATCACAATTGCTTTTATCTGCAAAACTTTTTATATGCTCTATTGCACTAGCCAATGATTTTTCTGCGCTTTTATAGTTATCACTAGTAACAGAAAATTTATACCTTGGCGCGCCCAGATAAGTAACAGAAATATTCTTGCCCAAATTAAGCATTTCTTTTATTTTATCTATACCATCGCTATCATAACATGTAATACTTGCTATTCCAGAGATTTCAATAACTGCCTTTTTTATATTTTTCTTAGCAACTTCAATGATTGCATTCTTCAAGCTTTGCGGAACATCTAAATCATTAATGTTTTTTTCATCATCAAATGCAGATTGAAAACAGCTAAACAAATCTCCAAAATGATCAATAATTGTTTTCTTAACAGTTTCATAATCAAGCTTGACCTTTGATTCAGATATTGAAACCTCTAAAAGTTTTTCTGCCCTTTTGTCTAGGCTAACCTGCTCCTGCTTTTTCCTTTTCTCTTCTTCACTTACGCGTTTTAAAGAAACATCAACCTGGTTCTTTTGCTTATCCACGTGATATACTTTTACAACTAAGCGCTGGCCTTCAGATATAAATTCATGGATATTTTTTATCCAACGTGGGGCAACCTCACTAACATGTAAAAATGCCTCTATATTATATTCTGGTAGACTACAAAATGCTCCGTATGGAAGAATCTTTTTTATTATAGCAATAACAAGCTCATCTTGCTCTGGAAGATCCAATTAGCCAGCCTCTTTAATGATTTTCCCAAAAATTACTGCTTCTCCACCACTGGGCTCTGCTAAAGCGACATTACAAGAAGTACAGGTTATAGAAGAAGTAACATGGCTAAACAGCGTTTGCTCAGTCCCACATTTACATTTTACCCTTAAAAATTTTCCACTCATGTTTTCACCAACTATATTTTCCTTCTGATTTCTCTTTATTACGTATCCGTCGTTTACCTATATTTTCTATAGTGACGCGGTATATTGTTTTTCTTATGCCGCGTCGACCGTTCTTCAAGATTTTCTTGAAGAGCTAGAGACCGCAGGTCTCTGGATCTATGAAGCCTTATTTCATGTTCTCCAACTGGGAACTCTAGACGAACTTACCCAAAGCTCAGGGCTCATTGCCCATGGCCAACTTATGATTTCAATTCCACTTTCTTCATTGTTCTTCCAGAAAGAACCTTTTCGTGCTTTTTCTTACAGCTTGAACATTCTAATACGAGCTTTTGCCTTTTTCCCTGTTTTTTTACTGTTTTTTCACCAGCTCGCTTACCGCCATGGCCTTCTAAACTGCGATTGTGCGCACGATTACCTTCTGCCATTGTTCTTGCCTTGCTTTTGCTGGCTACTTTTACCTTGTGTGGGTGATGTTTTCTGCAAAATGGACAGTATGTCTTAATCTCTTTTGGAAATTTCATACATAATCATCTCTGGGCATATAAATCTTATAAAAGTTGTAAATAGATAGTACGACGTAGGGTTTATAAAACCTCTATAATAACTCGGCTAGGTGTGACTTAAGCAACCATTCTACTTCTTGCATTGGTAGTAAAGCCTCTTCACCTGTTTTAAATGGACCATAAACGTTATTATCCAATCCTTTATACTGCTCCACATCTTTCACTATTTTTATCTTTTTGATCCTAGGAGCATCATGACCTTCCTTTGATAAAACCTCAAACACATTATCGCGGTATTTTTGCACAGTAGTAGAGATATTTTCAAATAACGTTCTCTCACTTTCTGTCAAGCCATCAACTGCCTGACCTCGAAGCGATAGTAAAAATAATTTCTCCTCTCTTTTACTTTGAATAGAAATTACAACCTTCTTTATGTTTTCATATTCCTTTATAGAAAGAATAGAATTTGTAGATAATGCCTCTTCTTTTTTCTTTTTTAAGAATTCTGCAACCTGCTCATAGAAGCTACCATCTAACTTTGTTAATGCAGCTGACTCTACCTCTTTTTTCTGAATTTCACGAAGATAAGAATAAGAAATCATAATATCAACTGCCTTGAGCCTTCGGCCTTGAGCATTGAGCCAACGTTTGCTCACTGCCCACGGCTCAAGGCTCATTGCCTTAAAAGCATAAGATATATGTCTGTTCTATTAAAAAAGCTAACTATTGTATAAGTCAACTTCTCAAACTAATATCTCTATTGTTCGCTCTAACACGGTGCATTGCACCTATTCGCTCTAACTTCAATATATTATGCTTATAAAAATGTACTATAGCGTCAAGACGCAATTGACAACCAAAAAGGTTGTCAATGCGCATTATTTTCCGCAGAAAATAATTGCGCTCGCGTTGCTCGCGTCGGTCGTTTAATGTCCTACTTATCGCATTAGTTTCTACTATTTGAATCAGAAAACTTTTCAAAACCAAGTTTTTTTCCTTTTTCTTTTTTATCCTTTCTCTTTCTACCTTTTTTTATCTTTGGAAGTTTGTCTGGTTCTTCGATTTTATATTTTTCAATCTTTTCACTTGCCTTCGGCAGTCGTTCTAAAAATACTTTATCTTTCATCTGGCCGAATTTTTCTTCTAGCCTTGTTTTTTCTTTTTCTTTTCTTGTTTGTTCGCTCTTTTCATCCTCTTTTTTCTCTTCTTCCCTGAATCTTTTTACAAGATGGCCGAAAAACTCGTTTAATTTTTTATGAACTGCAACAACAATACTTGATTTTTTTGCCTTGTCCTGCTTAATTTTATACATGCCCATTGGTGGGTGCTCACCACCTATGGTTTTCCAATCCTTCTTCTCTTCTTCCATGCATGTGGAGCATAATTTTTTACCATTGTAATAGAAAACAGTATTAAGATTGCGACCACAGCGTTCGCATTGCTCGCCGGTTGCATACGCTTCTGCATATTTATCTTTTTTCTTTTCTCTTTCCTTATAACGTTCTTCAATGCGTTTATTTTCATCTCTAAGATCCATTATACAATAAGGACATGTTAACTGGCCATTGAACGTTTGCAATTCTGATGCTGGGAGATACATTCTGCATTTCCAGCATGACTTGTTCATGCCATAGAATAAGCAACTACTACAATAAACTAAGCCATCTGCGCCATAATCATGGGCCTCTGCGCCACAGCGAGTGCATAACATACGATATAAATTATATAGTGTAATAGTTTAAAATACTCGCAAAATTTGTATAAGTAAGATACCAAAACGACCGACGATGCCAAGATAAAAATAATAGTGCATCGTCACTAAAGAGAACAAAAGTAAGACGACGGCTTTAAAAGAATGAGAAAACACTAGGTTTCCAATTGGGAAAATTTAAAATTAGAAGCTATTCAGTTTAATTCTCGATCTAATTTTACTGCTTTCGCATGAAGTTCTTCTACTACAGAACTAAGATCCCTTGTAACTTTTCTAACTGCTTTTTTTCTCTCTCCACCATCCGATATGACACTGCTTAATGCTTCTTCTACTTTTGCTTCGAATATTTTTGTTATATCTGCTTTTGATTTCCTACGTATTTCAGCGAATGTAACTGTTAAAGAATATTCAGTTTTACTCTCTGGCGGGTATTCAAAACGAATTGTCCATCTTTGCGATGCTTTTGTTGCTGCGTCATCTTTTTTAAGCTGCTTTAGTATCTTATTAGTTGGCGATACTAGTGTTTTTTCATCAATACTTTCCATAACCCGTTCTACTACTTCATCGACATCGCTATTTGACATACGCTTATCAGCAGGCATTTGGGCTTGTTCTTCACTAAGCGCTGTTTTAAGACCTGCACGTACCAACTCTAACATTTTTTTATAATTTTTAGCAAGAATAACATCTTCTGGTATACTAAGATCTACTACGCCTGCAATTGTAAACCCCATAGCACCATCCTTACCACCAGTTTTAAATGGAAATACACTTGGCATGGATAAAAGTGGTCCTGCGATACTTGATATTCCGTATTCTTTTTGCTGAGCAGGTGTTAACATTGCAACAAGACGTCCTCTTTCCGTAGGAGACAATGTAGATATGGCATCATCTGCTATATCCCCTCCACCATATGATCTCAAAGCATCCCTTACTTGATCTGCATCTCTTGCTCTAAGGAGTTTATCACGAACATTACCTGCAAAAGAAAATTCACCTGGTTCACGTAAAGATGGAGGTGGTTCTTGTCTTCTTTCAGGTGGAGCTGCGGGTGGAGGTTGTGGTGGTGGCGCCACTTCTGTTGGCGGAGCAGGTTCGGGTGGTTTTGGTGGTTCTGGTCTTGGCATTGGTTCTGGTGCAACTTGCGGAGGTGGAACTGGCTGAGGTGGTGATCTTATTTCTCTGGGGGGTTGCGCTTTTTCTGCTTCTTTTCTCAATGCAGCTAACCTAGCTTCTGCTTCATCTAATTTTGCTTTTAAATATGCATCAAACTCGCTTTTATTAGGTTTTTTACGCACTAATTCAGCGAATTCTTCTTTAGTAAATGTAAATTTAACTACCTCGCCTTCTTGCCCTGTAAATGCAAAGGTAACGCTTCCATCATCGTTTCTTAAAGTATTAACTCCAGAAATAGCTGAACCAGTTGATCTACCTACGTCTATTGCTTGCGCTTTAAATGGCAATAAAGAAGCGAAAATAACTGCTGCTGTAGTAAATGCATTGCGAAATGCCAGGAACCTACGGTTCCTAGCGCAACCTCCCTTCTCACTAATGGGTCTTTGGTTCCTGGTCGTTGGTTTATTAGAATTATAAAAAGTGCGAAATTGCATAATAGTATGTTGTTACGAAATATTTATAAATGGGAGTTACTGCCCTCAGCCTTTGGCAGTGAGCAATGATAAAAGTAACTGTTATTACGATAAAAAAAACCAACAACTAAAAATTATTACCTAAAACAACCTAAACGCCCGCAAACAATTAAAAAATTAGAAAAATAAAGAAAAATAAAAAATAAAGAAAAAAGAGACTAAATTTACTGTCTCTTTAATGCTGCTATGAAGTCTTGTGCTGCTTCTAATGTATCAGCTGCAGTTAAACCAGCTACAACGATTCTCTTACCGTTTGCAACCTCTTTAACTACTTTCTTGTCTGTTGCGAAGTTTACTGCTGCACCTTCCAATGCTTTCTTTGTTACTTCGTTTACTGCTGGACCACCGACAGTTACATATACATCTGTTTCAGATGCATCTCTGTCTAGAACAACTAGGCTGCGTGGAACGCTGCCTGCTGTTGCGCCATCGTATGATGCCTTTGGACTCTTTCCATCAGCAAGAACTACTGCACTTAATCCAGAGCTGTCAACTGTACATGCTGGAGCTGCACCTGTACCAACGCCGCATGCGCCAACGTCTTCAGTAATTTCTTTTACTTTTACTGAAATGCCGCCTGTGCCTGGTATTTCATAGCTTTCTCCTTCACCAAGTGTTGCTTGGTAACCAGATGATTCACTAGTTGCTGCTTCTGCTGTACTTAATAGGTATTCTACCTTTGCTGGTGCTCCTTTCGGAACTTTCAGAGTAAACACATTGTCACTTAGTTCTTTACAAATTGTACCTCTGTGTGTTACATAATTAACTTCTTTTTGAGTTAACATGCTACCTTCAAGGTCATGTGTTTGTAGTGGTGTGTTGCTGTAGTTTGCAGGGCTTGATACTGTACATTTATCTTTTAAGTATCTGCTATTTGGCGAATCCTTGTTAAAGCTCTTTGCAGTTATGTTAAAAAATGCTGCAACTGCGCTTGGTTTACTTGCTGATAAACCTTCACCAGAATCTTCAGATAGTAAGATAACTACACCACCTGTAGAAGCAATTAGACTATTAATGCCTAATTGTGCATGTGTAGCTGTAGAGTAGTTGCCGTTTTGGATATCCCAGTTTTCAAAACTTGATCCGTTACCTGAAGAACCCCAGCCTATTCTTACTAAACCGCCACCGCCAATTGTACCTGCTGAACCACCAGTAGTGTATGGCAGGTTAACATATGAATCATTTCCAAAACCAGGTGAAAGTCCTGCGTATTGAGTTAGGTTTCCGACAAACACCCATCTTTCCGGTGAACCTTCAAGTTTCATAATTACGCTTCCAGACATTAATCCTCCTGCGCCAGCTCCGTCCAATGTACTAAAACCTGTATTTGCACCTTTTGAAACGTTGCCCGCAGTCTGATTAATAGCATCGCTAGTACCAGTTAGTAATAGTATCCTTACTTCACTACCACTGCCAACTGTTGGAGTAAATCCACCAGAAACACCAGTTGAAATTTTTAGATAACTTGCATTTACTTCTCTTGTAGTTGCTGTTGATCCATCTGCGACATAAGTAAACGAAGATCCACCCATGTCAACAAACTCATATCTTAGTGTATCGTATTCTGTAGCTGAGGATACACCTTTATATGTAAATTTAAATCCAATTGGGTCTTCCATTAGGTTGTATCCTTCACCTGCCTTAAAGAAATCTGAAACATCTCTATATATCAATATAGATCTTAAATGATCTGTATAGTTAGCCATTCCAGTAGAGGTGGTATCTCTATTCTTCCATGCTAATCTAACTTTCCATTTGGTGTTTTTATCTCTATCAGAATTTACTTCTACACTGTCACCATCCTTTAGTACTAATTCATTACTAATAACAGACATATCTGCCCATTTTGCACCAAATGTATAACCAGGAGCTGTCTTGAATACACGAACACGTACTTGTGTACCACCTGTTGTTGATATTGTCTGTGTTGTTCCTGGTGCAACCGTTGTTTGCTTTAGTAAAGCACCGTTTGCATCTTTTATACTAATTATTGCGCTTTGTTCTGATGATGTTGAACCTTCTTTAATGTCGTCAAGGCAGACCTTCAAACCGCCAGCAGCATCCAAACATTCACCTACATTTATAATGCCACCCACAGATTCTTTAGCAAGGTTAATTTCACCACCGCTTTGTACTCCTGTTTCATTGTTTGAATTAGCTACACCGGTATTATCTAATTTGGTAATTACCCAATCACTTCCTAAGAACTTAATCTTTACCTTGTGATTTTGGGTTGCATCTGTATTTGCAGTAGTACATGCAGCACTGTTATATTCCCAGCTGCCATTTACTGATTTGGTACACACCGGAATACCGTATTGATCCTGAGTAAACTTTACTTGATAAACAAAGTTTTTGAATCTGCCGCCAACTGCATCTAAAACATCTCGGTACTGAGAGTGTGCTGTTATCCATAAAGCTTGTTTTTCCTTATAAGTTTTACCAGCATCCGCGTCAGTGACAGCTACTTCCTGAAATGGAGAAAACTGATCTGAACCAATCTTATATATTTCCTGATCTGAAACACCACTTAAACCTGTATTTGAACCACTCACCGTGAATGGATGTGCATCGACGTCATTTGTTTCTGTAGTTGACAATGTATAGTTACCCTGTGAGGCTAAACCTCTATCTAAAAGTGTTCTATCTGTAAGATCCCCAACTAATGTTTTTAAAGTATAAGTACCTGGAGTTGCAGAACCTGGAACAGAAATTTCTAATTTTGCTTTTTCATTTGAAATTGCACATGCACCTGCTTCACCTGCTGCACCACCTACTGCACATGTTGGATCACCGCTAACTGATGCTGTAAATACTGTTGATTTCCATGCATTTGATGCGATTGCTGCTGCTATGTTTGCTGCTGCAACACCATCGCTTGCTAATGCTTTTTCACCAACAACTACTTTAGCTGCTGTGTTACCTTGGTCATTTACTAATACTGTATTTCCATACATCAAGCCTGCAAATGCTACAGAGCTTGCTAATATAGTTGCACCTGCAACCATTGCGCCTATTTTCTTTAAATTCACTTTCATCTTTTCACCTCAGATTTTTCAGAAATACGTACGTATCGTATTTCCCTCAATTTAATTCCGTCGCAATGGACCGCTTTATATATAATAATTACCGACGGAGTTTAGTACCACTCATTTCGAGGATACAAGGTCCAAAATATGATAGAGAAACCTCTCTATCATTGTATATTGAAACTAGAAAGTTGTCAAACACAATGTTTATAAAGGTTTTGCTTCGTTATAAACAATTGTTTATAATAAACTAATAGTAGGTAGACAATAGCCGTATAAACTATTCGCTAAAGAGCGAATTACGCTTAATAGCGAATATTAGATTATCGTCGTATGAGTTATACCTCGACGATCAAACCATCGTTAGCCACTATGGTATTATTAAATACTGATTTAGCATCTCCGAGTAAATTTTTAATACTTTCTTCCTCGCTGTATCGCGGACTAATATGAGTAAGAACTAATTTCTTTACATTTGATTGCTTCGCAATCATCGCTGCTTGCTTTGAGGTAGTATGCATTCTTTCTTTTGCTTCGTCCTCTTTATCGTTTGCAAATGTTGATTCGTGAATAAGCAAATCTGCATCCTTTGCTACTTTTATTAAATTCTCTGATGGTGCACAATCACCAGAATAAACTATTTTTCGACCTGGTTTTATCCAACTTACATCGTCAAGTAAAATCTTTTTTCCGTTTATTACAAGAGAACCTTTCTTTTGAATCTCTGAAAACATTCTTCCTTGCAAACCAAGCGCATGCGCTTTCTCTTCATCAAATTTTCTTCGATCGTTTTCCTTGAAAATAAATCCGTAAGAATTTTTAGTGTGCTTAACTGTAAATGCACTTATAGAAAAATCATTTCCTTGTAAAAGCAATCCGCCACGAGGTTTTATTTTGTCCAGAGTAATAAATTTGTATTTGTTAATCAATTCGAAATATTCTGGTGCGTATATACTAATTGGCTTTGGTGAAGGCTGCAAAAGATGCAGTGTTTCAATTAATCCGAAAACACCGAGAAAATGATCTAAATGCAAATGCGAAATGAAAATTGAGTTTATACTGCCGTAACCAACTTTGCTTTGCATCATTGCGCGTTGCGTTCCTTCGCCACAATCAAATAAATAAATTTCTCCGTTCCATTTTATTGCGATGCTTGGCATGCCACGCTTTGGTGTTGGCACACCACCGCTTGTTCCGAGAAATGTTATTTGTAAGTTTGACATAAATATTTATCTGATAATATAGAATTAAAGCCTTGAGCCCTGAGCAGTGGGCCGTAGACACGAAACGTTGGCTCACGGCTGATTATTCACTGCTCTAAAAATATCCGATGCCCCAACGTGCGCCAGCAATGCAACATCATCATATACTGCTGTTAGAAATTCTACCCTGCTAATACGCGATCTGAAAGCGCCTAAAACTGAGAATAGAGCGCCGTCTGTATTATTTGCAAATAAAAATATGGGAAGATCTGGGTTAGCACCTGATTTTGGCAAACCAATGCTCATCCATGTTTCCGGTTTTAACTCAGCTCGTGCGACAAATGTATCTCTAAATGTTTCGCTACCTGCGCTGGTAAATGAAACTAAAGCGTTCGCATAATCCAAATCTGCAGCAGTCTCTCTTCTACCTTGTTTTTCATATGCTGTTCTAACTGATATACCCTCTGGTCCGTATGTTACCGTTAATGTAATAGAAATATCTTCTTGTGGACTATCCTTGCGCCCATTTCCATTAGCTCCTGCTCTTATTGCTGCAGCAAGATCAACCTTACTCATGGTAGTTCTCCTATGTATTGCAGTACCGTCTAAACTTGTCTGCTCTACGGCTAGCGTATCTAATTTGAACACGACTGTGCCTAACCTATGAACACTGCTACCATTACCTTTAGGTATTTGAACTCTATAAAGGGGAAATGTATTTTGACCAACTACAGATACTTGCCTTCCAGAAACTTCAGAGGAAGCGCCAGCAGCAAGATATTTTTCCACATAAACCCCATTAAGAACCTGACCGGTTATAACTGGAAGTTCATGTGATGGAATATTACTTGCAAGGCGAACAAGGCCTTCAAGAAATCTATCAATTGCTTCTATATGCTCATTTCGCTGCTTGCCCAACGCTGGACCGTCTATAACAGTGCTAGTACATACTTCGCTATCAGATGCATTAAGTAGTTTGGAACGCAATAGCTGAACTTCGTTAGTTCCTCCAGTTTGCGCTGCATGGATTAATACGCTTATATGCCCTATATCACCTATTATATAAGAATCGACAGCTAATCTTTTCCTTCTTTCATCAGCTAGATCCTGAAGTGCTGGGGGTCTATATCCCGCGGCAGTACATTTAGGAGCTACTTGGTCATTATAGTAACTTGATAAGCGATCAAAATAAGATAAATGTGCATCTGCAAGCGGAACTCTAGCTTGCACTAACTTGCCAACGCCATCCCTTGTTACAGATTGGGCAGCACGATGAGGCGATACTACCTGCATGGGAAACACCTCCTATTAATCGGACTTATGCAAACAAAAACAAGGTTTTTAAAGGTGAGGTTTTTTAGTTGCTATAAGTGTGCTAATTTGAATTTATTTAAAAAGAAGGAAAATACAAAATCTTTTGTTCTTTGAAAAACATATAATGTTCAGTATAGCGAATTGAATCTCCAAATCTCTTTTTAATTTCATTTTCGATTGTTAGCAATTCGTCATAATTCTTGACTTCCACTTCAAATTCTACATCCGCACCTCCTAAACTATCGTATGCATAAACTACGTTTGGATGCGATGCAACATAAGAATATATTTTTTCAGCCTGCGTGAAATCATCGAGATAAAAATCAATTTTAAACCATTGGTAACCTAAAAGCTCGCAATCAATTACCGCGCGCGAACCTAGAATTATTTTCTTTTCACGTAATAATTTTAGTTTATAGAAAACCTGCGCTGCGCTTAATTTAAGCTTATTTGCGATTTCCACATAACTTAATCTCGCATTTTCTGCAATTAGCGCTAATATTCGTTCGTCATCTTCATTGGTGATTTTTTCAACCTTTGTTTTTATAACAAATGAGTCAGTTTTTTTTCTTTCCCAATTTATGAAATAATTCCTTGGAAAAATTGTAAGCGAGTTGTACGGTCGTGTTTTTATTTCTTTAAAATATTTTCTATATTTTGCAAGTAAATTTTTTTCCGCTTCTTTTAGTTCAACAATATCTTTTGCCCACCAAGTTAGCGCAATATCATAATTACCATCACGAAAACTTAGCCACCATACGCGCGGATCGTTTTTGAAATAGTTCATTATTTCTTCTTGGATTTCTGGGGTATCATGTTGAAGCTTAAGATAAATCGAACCACTCATGTAGCCTATTTTTCCATAATCTATTATTGTTATATAATTTTTTATTATTCTCTCGCGCTCCAATCGCTTAACGCGATAGTGCATTACATCCCGACCAACATGTAATTTTTTTCCTATTTCTGCGAGTGACTGTGACGCGTTGCGGTCGAGCTCGTAGAGTATGCGCCAATCTAGCTTATCTAGCTTGGGCACAGTGGGAGGTTTCACATGCATTCAGCCAACTGGTCTAAGGCTAATCATGGGTCTTGAGTTTTGAGTCGTGAGTTTTGATTCTTATTTCGGGAGGATTTTATGAAAATGAACTTTTTACTCGCAGTTTTGGTGAAGCTTTTCCTAAAAGCTTCAAGGGGAGGGGAGGATAACTGGGTTCCCTTGCCTCTTTTATCCGAGGAGGTATACTACATAATAAGAAAAAGTATATAAATCTTTCTAATTTTGTTGAAATTTTTGTTAGAAATATTAAAATATATAAGAATCGCCGTTAGTGTTAGAGAAGATTAAATAAGGTGGTTAAAATGAAATTGTTACTGGTTGATAAAAATCAAACCGGAATTAAGAGACATGTTCCGACATTCGCTAGAGCATTCGGTGTTTTGAAAGAAGAAACAACTAAAAAAGAGCAAAAAATTGAGAAGGTCGAGGAAACAGTAAAAGAGAAAAGGGCAAAGTTCCTTAGTACTCTACTTAAAGCATCGATTGATTTACACGAAAACTGTTTTAAATATTCAAGAATGTTTACGAATGCAAATTATTTTAGACCTGAGATGGAAAGAGCAATTGAGTCACTTAGAGAAATTATGCAATACAAGGAATATCTAACTGGGGAACAAGTAAAATTCATAGAGGCAAGTATCGAAGCAGGCGATTATCAGCTTTATTTATACGAACATGGAGAAGATACTTTTTCTAATGGTCAAACCGGGTGGAGCATATTTCATAGTTTGATTAGTGATCTTGATGAGTTACTTGTACTTCTTGAAGAACTGTTATTATATACCGCAAGAAACACGGCGAGAGAAAATGGAATTTCAGACACACAGCTTAGGACACAGATAACAGATCTATTATCCTCTAAAGACAAACCAACGGAAGGAGCTAAAGTGAGGAACTTTCAAAAAAGAATGACTGAAAGTTTGAAAATACCAGAACGTATGGACGATAGTACGAAGCGGGCAATGGAAGCAATGCACGGCCTTGCAGTCACTCTTTCTACAGGACATGTGTCAACTAACATTGATTTTACTGGTTCTCCGGCTTTTAACAATTATATTGTTGAGGCTAACGCATTTACAACTAAAAAAGTAGAGGAACTTAATAGAGCAATAAAAAGATACAAAGGAAAGTTTGATTATAGAACGAAATAAGGTGGCATAAATGAAACTAATATTTACTGATAAAACTCAAACCGGAATCAGAAGATACGCTCCAACATTCAGCAGAATAGCTGGTAAATTCAAAGAGAAGATAGAAAAGCAGCCAGATAATAGAGATATGGTGGAAATCCGCACTGAAAAAAGAGAAAAATTAATAGAAACAAAAGGAAAAGAATTCGACGTCGAGAGACAGATGTTTAGAGTTTGGGATATTGCACTTAAGGTTTCAGCAAGTATGCTATTCCTAGAAGTTATTGTTGGTATCGAAGAAGCCTTTAGAAACCCATTTACAATAAATAAACTTATACAGCACGAATTAGGGGATCCAGTGCTTTTTGCACCCCCTTTACTTCCAGTAATATACGCGATTGGATTTGAGATAGTTAGTAGGGTGAGGCAGCTCTATTTAGCTGTTAAGATTGCAGGATTAGAGGAAGAATTAGGTATAGATTGAACTATGATTTTGTATTTTTCGCCCATTCCACAATAAGCGCATGATATTCCTTGAATAGTTCTAAATCTTGCGACAGGTTATCTTCGAAAAAAGTGCGATATTCATCGTAATTTTTGGATTCAAAATTAAAATATTTTTTGCAAAATCTTCGTGTATACGCATCAATAACAAAAATTGGCTTCTCGAAGGCGTAAAGAATGATAGAATCTGCCGTTTCTTTTCCTATTCCTTTAACTGATAATAATTCTTTGCGAAGCACATCAATAGATAGATCATTTTTATCTTTAAGTTCGAACCATTTTTTAGTAGCAAGCTTTAACCGCTCTGCCTTTTGTTTATAGAAGCCGCTGGAGCGGATTAAATTTTCCAATTCGCTAATAGTTATTTCCAATATCGCTTTTTCATTTAACTTATTTTCATTTTTCAAATTTGCTATCGCCTTCTCAACATTTTTCCAATTAGTATTCTGAGTTAATATCGCGCCAACAACTACTTCAAAAGCAGAATCAGCAGGCCACCATTTTTGCTGGCCGAATTGATTTAACAATTCTTTATAAATAGAAAGAAGCCTTTTTTGCATAACTTGATTTATTCAAATAAAATTAAAAATGGGCTCGTGAGGAATTGAACCCCATGTCTCTACTGTGTGAGGGAAAAAATAAGTAGCCCCGATCGGATTTTCATATGCTTCCATTAACGAAGCAGTTTTTTGTGAACTTTTTTCCCTAAAAAAGTTCATTCGAACCGATGTATCCAGCTCCAAAGGCTGGCATCCTTTTATGGTGTTAAACAACAAGACCACTAGACGACGGGGCTAATAGGATTTATTTTATTTAGAACAAGAACTGATTAAATATGTTACGTAACTAATCTTTTAAATGGATTCGAGATTTGATCTTCACAATCACACTAAATTTTCTAGAGATTCATTTACTGACCCAAAACAACTCGTCAATAGAGCATTAAAAATAGGATTGAATGGAATTGCCATAACCGATCATAATAGCATAGAAGGTTATCTTAGTTTAAAATCTGAAAATAGAATTCGTCTTATCTGTGGGGAAGAGATTGATATTGATAATGGCGAGATTATTGCATTGTTTGTTAACGAGAAAATCAAACCTGGAACATTAACAGAGGTTTTAGACAGAATAAAAGAACAGGGTGCAATTTCAATAATCCCACATCCTTTTGATAGATTAAGGAAACATCTTGATCCTACGAATATAAACGATAGCGATCTTAAAAGAATTGATGGAATAGAAGCTTATAATTCAAGAATAGTTTTATGGAAAGATGTTGATAAGGCATTATCATTTGCTAAATCACATAATAAGACAATAACCGCTGGTAGCGATTCTCATTTCGTATCAGAGCTTGGAAAGGGCATCACAATTATACCTGAATTTAGTGATGAAGAAGAGCTAAGAAAACATTTGTTATCAAGAAGAACCTTGATACAGGGAAAACAAAATAGCATCTTCTATCATGTTGGAACAAAAATTGTCAAGATGATAAAAAAACTTCTGTAGTTTAGTATCTATCAAACAGCCTGCCCCATCTTGTTTTAGAAAAATCCGCTATTCTCTTTTTACCGATTGTTGGGTACCATATGTTATCGTGGTAAGTTTCTGAAGCCCAAATACAGAACTTAAACAATGGTGTATGAAATAGCAACGGTTCTAAAAAGGAAAGTGCACCTTTTCTGAATACCTGGTCCCAAAATATAATTGGACTTTTACCAGTCTTAAAACCAAAATTAATATGTTTTATTCGCTCTCCAACAATTTCAATTTGGTCTAAATCAGCACAGCCTAATCCTTTATCATGCGCAATCTTAAGAAAAGGTATTTGCATTGGATCAAAACCCATCATTTTTGCACTTATAGCATCAATCGCAACCTGATCCTCACTAGCTAGCACATATCCTTTATCAACTGGGATCATTGTTCTTGGCCCGGCACCACTGCCGCAGATAGTACCGTCCATTACAGCAAATATTGATGGATGTATCTCTTTCTGAATGGTAAGTAAATCAACAAGCACTTCATGTATTCTTTTATGGCAATGATGTCTTTTTTTTGTTATCAAACCACCAAATGCATTTTTTATTGCGCCTGTTATTACTGTGTGCCCATGGCATTTCATAGTAGGTAGGTGAATTACATTTTTGCCAATAAACATCTTTGGTATTTCGTGTCCATTCTCACCAAAAATATCATAAAGTGCAAGTATCTCTCCTTTTGCTTTATATCTAACCCATTCTACTTCATTAAGAGGCTGAAAATTTAGCTTATATTTTTTGAATATAGAATCCCATTTGTTAAGTGCTGCACCTTTTCTTGGTATTGTTACTACTGTTTCGTTTTCCACTGGTAAAGTATTCTTGTATCCATCAAGCTGCATGGTGCGGATAACCGCCTCAAGTTGCCAAGGCTGCGTAGAACAAGCAGGGAAGTATAGGGACCAGGATAAATTAAGCTTTAGGAGTGTTGTTATATCTTTTTTTATTTTTTTATTATAATTGGCATTGTGCATAACTTTAGCGTAATCATCTAAGATTGTTTCTGGGGTTGTTTTAACAGTGGCAACTATTGGTTTTGACATGTTGAATCACTGTAATTATTTTCAATAAAACATATAAACTAAACATAGAAACCAATGAAAAGTATAACGAGCCATAATAACATCCCAATAACCATTTGTATATCGCTAAATACTTTTTCTGGGTCGCGGGTTAGATCTCCATTATGAATAGAAATATAATAGTATCTAAAAATAAGAAAAAAGGTTATTGGGATTGTTGCCATAACTAATAATAAATTAAGATGTGCCCTAAGGAACAAATATAGACAATAGGTTATAAACAAAAGTGTGGCAGACATAATAAGGAATTTATCCAATATCTCAGGAGTATAAACACTAAAAACTTTCTTATAATATATTGCTTTTTTTCCTAATGCGCGCATATCAGAGATCCTTTTTGCGATACTAAGAAATAATGCAAGTAGATAAGCACCCAGTATAAGCCATGGTGAAGATGGGACATCTATTGCAACAGCTCCAGCAAATGCCCTTAACATAAAGTTAGTGGATAGTACTGAAACATCTGCAAATGGAATATTTTTGAAAATAAGGTTATATGATTGCATAAGTAATACTAAAATAGCTGAAATAAGGAAAAAAGATCTATTGATATATGAAGACACTATGAATCCAATTAGGAGTAGTAGAACTGCCCACAATATTGCAATCTTGGAAGATATTTTGCCTGCTGCGATAGGTCTTTTCTTTTTATTGTCATGATACTTATCAGTATCAGCATCAATTATATCATTTATAACATAAGAACCACTAGAAAGAAAACATAAAGCTATGAAAGCTAAGGTAGTAGCATAAAACATGTCAAAATTAAAAATATTTACAGAAAAGAAAATCGCGGCAAATACAATGAGATTTTTATACCATTGTTTGGGCCTTGCAACTTCTATAAGTTCAGTTAACATTTAAGAAACACCTTTGCAAATTTATCTTTTCATGTTTTTAAATTAAATTTTCATTAGGATAATAAATTAAAATAACCATGCTACCGATGCTAATAAGAAATAATAGTTTTTCCCATAAAAATAATTCATATTTTAGAGCTATATCCTTTCCATTCTTATTCTCAACAATCATAAGACCTAAATCTGACATTGTTACTGGAACTTCACCGATACCTTCTTGAAAGGCATGCCAACGTGGGAAGTATTCCTCCTTTACAAATAAATATTTTGATTTTGGATTTTTGATTAGAATCTCTTCTGGATTTTTTCTTGTGTAATCAACTTTTTCTAAATTTAAAGAATCATAATTGGCTTCTGTTGGGATAATGTTCGAACCTTCTAGAAAAGAAGAATCCAGAACCAAAACATGTAGACAATTACTAAAGATTATCTTTTCCTTAAACTTACAGTTTTCGCATGAAGAAAATTTTATAAATGAATCTACACCTGGAGCGTAGCAGGTGTTAAATAATATATAGTTAGTATTTGTCATTCTAAATAATTTTACAGCATCCCCCTCACTTATGCTAGTTGGAAGAATTTCTCCGGTGTATTCACTCCTACTTAGCCGCATATTTATATTTGTATGCTGACCTTGAGAAAAATCTCTCCCGTTAGTAGATGCGTGAGCAAAAATATTAAATGCACTATATATAGAACTAACGCGGGTACCATAATATATCAACCTTGAACTCCAGTTAAAAGAACTAGGATTAGCTGTTATAGTCTGCTTCATCAAATAAAATACTTCGTCGCCAAAAATACCAATTTTCTCATTTGTTAGAAAAATGTAATGCGCAACAAATAAGAATAATACAAAGATAGTAAGAATAGAGTAGGTATTAACCTTACTCTTAAAGTAATAGAAAACCCTACGGAATAGATAAATGATCACAAAGCTATAAGAAAGAATAAAAAACGGCAATGTTCTCTCAATACCAACAAAGACTCTTTCGATTAGTTCTAGCCAACTTACCAAAGTTACAAATACTAAGCCAAGAATAGAGAAAAGTATAGTGGTAGTTAATTCTTTTTCTATTTTAGCAACAAAATGATCATAAATTATTATAAAAAATGAAGCTAAAAAAAATAAACCGTAAAGAAACCCTACATTAAAATTTAAATCACTAATTGTTGGTTCAGAAAACAGAGATCTTACTATGATTTGATAGACGTTGTCTAGATCAACATTAAAACTGGCTTCAGGTGACACAGCAGTATACCCAAAATAAGTGATTATTGGTACAAAGAAAAAGACAGTTAAAAAAAAGAAAAAGAAGTATAATTTAAATAAATAACTGACCACACTAAAAAGATTTTTTAAGGTAGACTTATAACTATCACCACAAAAGAATGGAATGAATATTAATAGAACCAGGCCAACCGAGGGGTGAGCCAAAAAAGCAAACACTAGGAGAAGTAAGATCAACCAAAATCTATCCAGCTGATTCTTATTTATTGATTTTAGAAAATATAAAAATATTGGCATTGAAACAAATCCAAATAAATTTTTATAAATCCCTGAAACATAAAAAAGGAATACAAAAAGGGGGGTTATATTAAATACCAAGGAAGTTGCAAACCCCCAACAGCTACTTCTAAAAATATAACGAGATAGCAGAAAAATGCCAAGTGCAATAAAAACAATAAATGACAAAAACAAAAAATTAAAACTTTTTATAACATCTCCACCTACAAAGAAATAGAATACACCTCCAAAAAGAAAAGATAGTGGCGGATCAAATGTGAATATAGGGTAACCAAGTTGTTGCTTGTCGTACCAATCAAATATTGTTTCGTGATATAGGAGGGAATCTGTTACAAAGTATAATCTTGCAATGTGTCCTGGTGCATCCCCCATCGGAATAAGCTCAAAATTTAAAAGACGATGATAACTAAATAAAACTACTATTATAATTATAGCAACAAACATAAAATTTACATTTTTTAGATGGTTGACCATAATAATTTTAATATCAGCAAGAAATTTATCCCTATAAAAAGCAAATGCAACAATCAAAGGCAAACCGAATACCGCAGCATAAATCAGAAAACCTGTTATTGGGATGCTCCAAACAGCAAGCAGATATAGAATATTCATAGAAAGTGCTGCCAATGGTAATGAGAGCAAAGCGCGTTCTAACAAACTAAGATCCCACTTATAGGTCAAAAGAAAATAAGGGATTAATATTGCTGCTAGCCAAGCAGCTTCATAAAGAAAATCTTTTATAAAAAATAGAATAATAAGAATAAGTAAAAGATTTATGAATTTTAAATTTTGGTTTATGAAGCCTGAGATAATTTCTAACATAAGCCCACCATTCGGTATTTATAAAACATAACTAATATTGCCTCGCAGCATATAAATAAATCTCTGCTTTCTTGCCGCATGCAATGCATTTCTCTGCTTTCGGCACATCTTTGCTACTATAAAGCGAACCACGAACATTTGCTTTGCATTTATCTTTTACGATATCAGCACATGCCTCGCTTTGCATTTGATCTGTGCAAAATGAAACACGAACGAAGCCAGCGTTCTTATCTAAAGTAGTGTTTAACTCATCAATTGAATTTGCTTTACTTAATTTTTCTTTAAACCATTTATCTGCTCGATCTAGCAAACTTTTATTATAAATTTCTTTCAATTCATTAATTTTTTTTGGTATATCATTAATCTTTACTTTTATTTTTTCCCTATTATCCCGCCTAACTAAAATACATGAATTATCTGCAATGTCGCGCTCGCCTAGTTCTATACGAAATGGAATGCCTTTCATTTCCCAGTGATTAAATTTATATCCAGGAGTACTCTCACTATCATCAAGCTTAATCGAGTAAGTTTCGCTAAGCATTTTTTTTATTTTCTCGCATTCTTTCATTACTTTTTCGCGATTTTCAGT
>JAGVWJ010000029.1 GCA_018304385.1 Microcaldota archaeon | reverse complement strand
TGACTGCTGATGACCGAAGGCAATTTTTCTAATTATTTCCTCCCCTAATCCATTATTGCTAGCATAAACACTACTTGGCCCACCACTTAGAATTATCTTCTCTGCATTTTTTACAAGATTTTTTACTTCAGAAAGCTTTTTCTTATTGCTGATTGTCTCGCTATCAAAGCCTAGATCACGGCAATTGCGCTTAATTAAGTGTGTGTATTGAGAACCATTATCTATGATAAGTATCATAATCTAATTAGAAACATGGTTTTTAAAAATTAAATGTTGAGGTATTAATATGCAAAATGAAAAAGAACATCCACTTAACTTTCTAAAACCTAGCTTTGCGAGCGTGGGTATATTTCTACTTTTTGTTGTTGTTCATGTTCTTGGGTCTCATGATAATGCGCCTTTTAGTGAGAGACCAATGCGCTTTCGTCTTCCGATCTTTCAACAGTATCAAGATGTTCTACCTTCTATTTTAGGATCTTTATTCGCTATGCTATGGGCATTTATATCCATGCCTTTATTCCTAGTTGGACGCGCAGTTATTACTCTATTTAGTTATATTGGAGTAAATCTCTATGATTTTCTAAATGATTGGATTGTTTTTATTATCTTTATTTTGTATTATTATTTCATTGCATCAGTGATAGCAAGTGTTATAAAGAAAGAATAACTGCTCACTGCCCACAGCTGATGGCAGAATGCAGTCTTTTTAAACCTTTCGTTCCTAATATCTCCTACTATACGGATTCTAATAGTTAGCTTAATATCTGTCTCTTAGGTGGTCTATTGGTAAAAAAGAAAGTCGCGAGTTCAATTGATGTATTATCTCATTTTTTGGTTCCTAAGATGGAAATAATAGACGATAGTGAAAAGAAAAAAGTTCTTAAAAAATTCAGCATTGTTGAAAATCAATTACCAAAAATACTTGTTACAGATCCATCTATCCAAGCATTAAAGGCAAATGCTGGCGACATAGTTTCAATTAATCGTGAAGATTTAACAGGAAAATATACAGTTTATAAGTTAGTTGTTTAGTTTTTGGTCGTTGGTAATTAGCAAGCGTGACCAATAACTAATAACCAAAAACCAATAACGGGATTAATATGGTTTCAAACGGTCTTATAGAAGCTTATTATAAAGTCAATACTGTCGTTAAGCAGCAACTCGAATCTTATAATAAATTTATTGAGAATGGAGTACAGGCAGTTATTTCTAGGATTGCAAAGATCAACACTAATGTTGAAGGTTTTGAACTTAAGCTAGGTAAAGTACGCATTGAACAACCACGATATTACGAGGTAAAAGGTGGCTACAGGCAGATATTGCCATTAGAAGCGCGATTAAGAAATTTAACATACGCATCACCTATATTCTTGGAAATTATTCCTGTATTCAATGGTGTTGAAAGACCAACATATAGTGATGTATTTGTTGGTGAGCTACCAATCATGGTAAAATCAAAGCTCTGTTATCTTGCAAACATGAGCGAAAATGATCTTGTTCAAAATGGGGAAGATGGGGATGATCCTGGTGGATACTTTATTATAAATGGAAGCGAGCGCGTGCTCGTGAGCATCGAGGATCTTGTTCCAAACAAATTAATGGTTACAAAGGAGCGCAACGGCATTGTAGCAAAAATATTTTCTACTTATTTTGGTTTCCGTGCGCGATGTGTTGTTGAAAGAAATGCAGATGGCGTATTTACAGCAGAGTTTCCGTCTTCACCATCAGGTATTTCATTAATACAATTGCTGCGTGTTCTTGGTTTGGAAACCAATTCCGAGATTAATAAGGCGTTCTTACAAGAAAGGCACATTCAAAATGATATTATTCTTAATCTTGAAAATGAAGAGAGCCGCAACCGCGAGGAGGCTGTTGATTTATTGAGTAGAAAGCTTTCTCCAGGACAGCCCACTGAGTTTAGATTGACAAGAATGGAAAATCTATTAGATAATTATATGCTACCACACATTGGCGTTACTAAGGCAGACCGCTTGGAAAAGGCAAAGTTTTTGATAAAAATGGCAGAGAAAACTGTTCGCGTTGCTTATAGAGAACTTGCTTCTGATGATAAAGATCATTATGCAAACAAGCGTGTTAAGCTAGCTGGAGAATTAATGGAAGAATTGTTTAGGTATGCGTTCCAATTTTTAATTAAGGATTTAGTTTATCAGGCATCACGTGCAGATGCGCGCGGTCGAAGATTGCAAGTACATACGCTCGTTAGGCAGGATGCAATGGCAGATAGGATTCGTTATGCAATGGCAACAGGCAATTGGATTGCAGGGCAAACAGGTGTTTCACAATTATTAGATCGTGTTAGTTATTTGTCTACTATTTCACATTTAAGAAGAATTATATCTCCGCTTAGCAAGAAACATCCGCATTTCAAAGCGCGTGATCTTCATGGTACTCATACTGGAAGACTCTGTCCTTGCGAAACACCAGAAGGTCCAAGTTGTTCGCTTGTAAAGAATCTATCAGTAATGGCAGAAGTGAGCACAGGTATTGATGATGAGGAGATTCTGAGATTGATAAAAGCGTTTGATGTTAAATAGCACTGCTATTTAACAGTTGTAAATTACTTCGTAATTTACTTGATGTTAAATAAAGGTAGAATTATGGCAAGATCCCCAAGAACTAGCGTTCGTGCTTTAGGAAAAGAACAAAGACCTGGAGAAGGTCATCGTTCAACACTTGGAGAAAATCCTAGACGAGAAATTAGAAGAAAAGAACCGCTTGTTGATGAAGCTGCAAGGTTTGGAGATCACGGTTACACTGTTGTTCCTAAAGGTTTTAAACCAAGTAAACCAGCAGAAAAAAAGCCAACTAGGGTGGTAGAACCGCCTGCGCAACTTGATTATTATCGCGTTTATTGAGATTTAATTTATGAGGTTTGATAAAAATGGGTAAGAAAAGAAGACCAAGATCACCTGATGCAAAAACTGCAGTTTATATGAATGGAAAATATATTGGTTCGCATCCAAATGGTGCAGACCTAGCGCAGCGCTTGCGCGAAAAAAGAAGAATGAATGAAATAAATCCGCAGGTAAATGTCTATTATAGCGAGAGATTAGATGAATTACATATTATTACAGATAAAGGTCGTGTACGCAGACCATTCATAGTAGTTGAAGGAGGCAAATCTCGCCTTACGCAAGAAATACTGCAAAAGCTAAAGAATGGTGATCTTAATTGGCACCATCTAATCAAAATGGGTGTAGTAGAGTTTTTAGATGCACAGGAAGAAGAGAACACACTTGTTGCGCTTAGCGAAAAAGATCTAACTCCCGGCCATACACATTTGGAAATAGATTCATCTGCTATGTTCGGTGTTGTTACATCTGTACTACCTTATCCAGAATATAATTCTTCTCCAAGAATTACAATGGCATGCGCAATGGCAAAGCAAAGCCTTGGCGTTTACACAACAAATTTCAATGTTCGTTATGATACCCGTGCTTATATTATGTATTATCCGCAACAACCCATTCTTCAAACAACAATTTACAAGGCAATGAAATTAAAAAATAAACCAGCTGGACAGAACTTTGTAGTTGCATTAGCAAGCTTTCATGGATATAACATGGCAGATGCATTAGTTATTAATAGAAATGCAGTTGATCGCGGCCTTGGTCGCGTTGTAATGTTTAAAACATACGAAACAGAAGAGCGTGTTTATCCAGGTGGTCAAAAAGACAAAATAGAAGCGCCAACACCAGATGTTGCAGGCTATCGAGGCGAGGAAACATACCGCCATTTAGCAGAAGATGGCATTATTTTGCCAGAAAGTGATGTAAAAGGCAAGGATGTTCTTGTTGGTAAAACATCTCCACCAAGATTCTTAGAAGAAATATCTGTATTCGGTGCAGTTGAAGAGAAAAAGCGCGAGAGTTCGCTTGCATTAAAACCAGGCGAAAGCGGCCGCGTTGATAGCGTTCTAGTTACAGAAGGCCCGAGTGGCAATCGTTTAGTTAAAGTGCGCGTTCGTTCTGTTAAGGTTCCAGAAATCGGCGATAAGTTTGCATCACGCCACGGACAAAAGGGCGTTGTCGGATTACTTATGCAACAAGAGGACATGCCATTTACAAAAGATGGTGTTGTTCCTGATTTGATAATGAATCCTCACGCAATTCCAAGTAGAATGACTGCTGGCCATTTATTAGAAATGCTTGGCTGTAAGGCATCTTCTCTAGAAGGTAAGTTAATTGATGGAACAGCGTTTAGCGGCAACCGTGAAGAAGAGTTTACTGAAGCGCTTAAGAAAAACGGATTTGATGAATTTGGTGAAGAATATCTGTATGATGGTATTACCGGCAAGCAAATAAAAGCAAAGATTTTTGTTGGTGTAGCTTATTATCAGAGACTGCATCACTTGGTTAGTAATAAAATGCATGTTCGTTCTCGTGGACCAGTGCAATTGCTTACCCATCAGCCAACTGAAGGGCGCGCCCGCGAAGGTGGTTTGCGTTTTGGTGAAATGGAACGTGACTGTTTGATTAGTTATGGAGCAAGCATGCTTATCAAAGAAAGATTGCTTGAAGAAAGCGATAAAACAGTGCAGCTAATCTGCAGTGATTGTGGTGGTGTTGCGACACACGATTACGCACGTAATAAAGATTTGTGTCCTGTATGTCAAGGCGGAAATATTCATCCAATCGAAGTCAGCTATGCGTTTAAGCTGTTATTAGATGAGATTAAATCAATGAGTATTTTCCCAAGGTTGGTATTGAAGGATAAAGGATAGGTGAAAATATGACATACGTTTCAAAAATTTTGGATAAAATAAAGTTTTCTCTGTTTTCGCCAGAGATGATCAGAAAAATGAGTGCTGCAAAGATTATCATTCCAGATACATACGATGATGATGGATATCCCATTGATGGTGGATTGGTTGATACAAGGTTAGGCGTTGTTGATCCAGGTTTGCGATGCAAAACATGCGGCGGCCGCGTTAAAGAATGTCCTGGTCATTTTGGCCATTTGGATTTGGTAAGACCAGTTCTACATGTTGAATTTGCAAAACAAATTCTTTATGTTTTAAAAAGTACATGCTTTAGTTGTAAGAGAATCTACATCTCTAAAGAAAAATTACAAGAGATTGCAAAAGAGGTAGAGCAAGAGGTAACTATCGAGCAGGAAAAGCCATTGCCAGTTGAGGTTGCAGCCACACCTGATGTACCTGTGTTAACAGAAAAACCAAAAGAAGAAGAAAAAGAAAAGAAAAAATCAAAAAAGGAAAAGGTAGCAAAAAAATGCAACCGCTGCGAATTAGAAATTCCTGAAATAAAACTATTAAAACCAACAACATATTACAAAGGCAAGGAGCCGATGCTTGCAAGTGACGTTCGTGACTGGCTCGCAGCAATTCCTGATGATGATTTGCGAGAACTACGTTTTGATCCTCTTTACTCAAGACCAGAGTGGATGATTATAACTGCATTGCCAGTGCCGCCCGTCAGTGTCCGTCCAAGTATTACATTGGAAACTGGTGAGCGTAGTGAGGATGATCTTACACACAAATTAGTAGACATTATTAGAATAAATCAGAAGCTTGAGGCAAATATAAATGCAGGTGCACCACAACTTATTATTGAAGATCTATGGGAATTGCTTCAGTACCATGTTACTACTTATTTTGATAATGAAACTGCAAACATACCTCCAGCCAGACATAGAAGTGGCCGTCCGCTCAAAACATTAGCACAAAGACTAAAAGGAAAAGAGGGTCGTTTCAGATATAACCTAAGCGGAAAGCGTGTTAATTTCTCTGCAAGAACAGTTATATCCCCAGACCCGCGTATTGGATTGGATGAGGTTGGCGTGCCAAAGACAATAGCTGAAGAACTTACCATCCCGATGGTTATTACTGAGTGGAAGATGGAAGACGCAAAAAAATATGTTATGTCTTCTGAATACCCTAAGGCAATTTATATTATAAGACCAGACGGCAAGCGTTTGCGTGTCGGTGATACAGAAGAAGCAAAAAAAGAGCAGGCAGAACAGCTTAAAGTTGGTTGGATTCTAGAAAGACAGATCATCAATGGGGATATTGCATTATTTAATCGTCAGCCAAGTTTGCACAGGCCATCTATGATGGCGCATCGTGTTCGTGTATTCGGTGGCAGAACATTTAGAGTGAACCCAGTTGTTGTTTCTCCGTACAATGCAGATTTTGATGGAGACGAGATGAATCTACATGTCATTCAGACAGAAGAAGCTCAAGCAGAAGCGGTTTATTTACTAAAGGTTGAACAGCAGATTCTTTCGCCAAGGCATGGTCATGCAATAATAAAACCACAGGAGGACCATGTTTCTGGTTTGTATTTCTTAACAAAAGATGAAACTGAGTTTACAAAAGAAGAGGCTGCAAATATTTTATATGCAATTGGAATAACTGAGTTACCTGACCCAGATAAAAAGAATAACAAATACTCTGGCAAGTTATTGTTTTCCTTGCTATTGCCAAAAGATATATCAATGAAGATTCATTCAAAATTAGGAGAGGAAATAATTATTCGCAATGGTCAACTAGTCAAGGGTGCAGTAGAAAGCAAGGCAATAGAAAGCGAGGTATTAGAACGAATTTTTGTAACACATGGTCCTGAGTTTACTAAAAATTTCTTGAATAAGGCAACAAGACTTGCCCTGGAAAGCATCAGTAGATCTGGTTTAAGTGTTTCACTAAAGGATTACACACTTTCTAAGAAGGCAGAGGCAGAAATGGCAAAAGTAACTGATAAGATGAATAGAGAAGTTGATAATGTTATCATGCAGTTTAAGAATAAAACGTTAGAGCGCTCGCCTGGCATGAGCCTCAAGGAAACATTGGAAAGGCTTATTGTTATGATTACTTCTAGAACAAGAGATGAGATTGGAAAGATTGTAGAGGAGGACTTTACAATAAGCAATCCTACAATTATTATGGCAAAGATTGGTGCGCGTGGTAGTTTGCTTAATGCGATTCAGATGAGTGCAGT
>JAGVWJ010000014.1 GCA_018304385.1 Microcaldota archaeon | reverse complement strand
TGAAGTGCCCATGACGACAGATCCTGATCAATACTGGGTCACCATGATCACCAAATTCTCGCGAATTTTTATCAGCACCCTGGTCTAAAAGTGCTTCCACTTTTTTAACAAGTGGAAATCTTCTAAGTGGGTTATTCAAATTATGTGGACCTAGGAGTTTATGAAGCGCTCTATCCAACTCTCCTTGTTTAGTAAAGCATCCGCAAATCCCTTCTGGTTTCTTTTGTTCTTCTAGTCATCATGATCACCTCTTACCACTATTAAAATTATTCTTATTTAAATATATTTCTGATAAAAATATTCTTATTAGAATTTTATAAAAATCAGAAGACCTTTGTAATATTCTTGTTGTATCTCACATACAATCTCTTGCATAAATGGATAAGTCCAGTTGATCTAATCGTTTATAACCTGCTCAAACGGAGAGCAGAAATAGCCAGGCTGGAATACAATGTATCTCTTTACCTCTTTGCTTTTTAACTTCAAACAGATTCTTTGTCACAAATATCGCACGTTTTATCTTACTCTTCGCCATAAACAAATGCAGCCCTTCTAAATCAGAATCCAGAATTTTGCCCTGATATTTTACCTCTATTACGATAGTAGCTTTATCTATGACAATTATGTCTACTTCATTTTTCTTTTTGTCCTGCCAGTAGAATAGATTTGAATTAGCAGTTTTTAAGGTGTTATAAACAATGGTTTCTATCTTATTGCCTTCTTTTATTTCCTGCAACGTATCGAAAGAGTGGTCAGCTACATAAATTTTCTCATTTTTTTCCAAAGTCTTAACCTTGCTTCCTGAATAAAATGGGCTTTTTGAGATTAAAAATGAGCTGTTCAGATAATCCATGTATGATTTAATGGTTTCAAATTTTGTGTTTAAAGAATTGGAAAGATTTGCGTAACTGATTACATTTCCTGATTCTTTTGTAAAAATATAGAAAAGGCCTTCTAGGATATCGGTTCTTTTGATATCAAATATATTAACTATGTCTCGATAAAAAGTCAGATCAATCATGCTTTTTAATAATGGTTTCTTTCTTTCTTCACTTGTATCATATAAAATAGGAAACCCACCTAATTCGGCATATTGTTCAAACAAAATGCTCAATTTTTCCCCTTCCACCGGGTAAACAGGATTCCAAAGATCAATTTTTTCAAGTTCTAAACCCTTGTACCTAAGGAATTCCCTAAATACGAATGGATAAATTTTGTGGATTAAGATCCTGCCGACTAAACTTTCCCCACTTCCCTTAAGAATATTCATACTAGAGGAACCAGAAATAACAAACTTCAATTTTAGGCCCTTGTCATAATAACTTTTGATTTCTTCTCCCCATTCAGATATCTTCTGAACTTCATCGAAGAATAAGTAAACTTTTTGGTCAAGCTCTTCAAAGGTTTTTTTTAGTATGTTATGAGAATATAGTGTAAGAAGTCTTCTAATCATTTTTTCTTCTTTTTTGAATCCGTCAAATGAGAAATAAATAATGTTCTTTGAATCTATTTCATTTAATAGAAGCTGGTTGATAAGTTGTTTCATGAGTGTAGTCTTACCAACTGATCTTAACCCAACTAACCCAATAACCTCTTTTTCTCTTAATTCTTTTTTAAGCAAAGGAAACAGGTTACGCTCTATTATGTATTTTGGTAGTTCGATTTTTCCTGCTTTCCACCAAGGGTTTTGGGATATAAGCTCGTTCAGCAATTCCTCGTCATTCATAAGTAGTTATAGAATAGAAGGATTTTTAAACGTTCCAGTTGGTGGAATGATTTTAGTCAATTTCATTCCAGTTACTGGAATAGAAGAAAGCGCTCCTGCCGAGATTTCCATAAGCTTCTATTAACGAAGCAGTTTTGATCAAACTTTTACCTAAAAGTTTGAATTTGAACTCGGGTATTCAGAGTGAGAGTCTGACATCCTATCAGTAAATAGTTCAAGACTCGAGACTCGAGACTGTAAACTCTTTTGACCGGGCTAGATTACAGGAGCCTATTTATATTTTTTATTGTTACCTATTTTAAATATTCATATGTCACTGGAAAATGGGTTTTTCAGAACCTTAGCAATAAACTTTATCCATAATTTCATAGCTTCAGCTGTTGCAGTGCTTTTGCCACTATACTTACTAGAGAAAAATGTATCTATTGAAAGCATAGGATTAATTTTTTCCGTTCTCTCAATAATAATGCTAATTTTTAGGTTTATATTTGCAGTTATCGCAGATTATCTTGGAACGCGATTAATTTTTGTTGGGAACGCGATTGCGCATGTTTTAACTCTGGTTGTTTATACTTTATCATCAACACCTTTGCACTTTGCATTTGGTAAAGTTGTTGAAGGATTTCGCGCCGCAGCATTTTGGTCAGTAAACAGAACAGAGATATATCATATAGAAGAGAAGCAGGCAGCGAAAAATGCATCAATAATGGGAGCTGCCAGAGCGTTTAGTACAGTTTTTGGAAGGGTAGCTATAGCAATTGCCTTAATTTTTATATCGATTCAAAGTAGTTTTCTTCTGCTGGTTTTAGTTAGTTCCTTATTATTTTATTTTTCTCTAAATGTAAGAAACGGAAAGGAACAAAAGAAATTAAAATTATCTGCATTTATGATAGAGTTAAAGAAAAAGCACAGTAAGGAATTTTGGGCCGCAGCTCTAGTTCTAAGTATCGCTGCGATTTATGAAGCCCCGCTTCTTGCAATTGTTATCCCACTATACATGGCAGAAGTTTTGAAATCATCGCCTGCGATAATAGGCTTCGGACTTGCACTTTATTCTTTATCCTTTTCACTTTCCAGCTATATTGCTGCGAAACACAGTATGCATATAAAAAATATTGTTCTTGGTGCAATATTTTTCGGTGTTTTGCCTATTTTATTTATTCAGAATGTTGAGCATGTTTTTTTATTGTTCCTGTTTTTATCCGGCATAGGAGGCGGATTAGGTTTGGTTAATATTATGGAAACAATTATGGCAAGGATCGTTAAAAGCAGTGTTACGCCTTCAATTGATATATCTATTTTGATTATTCCTTATAGACTAGTAGAATTCGCAACGCTCGCAGCAGTTGGTTTTGCAATAACAAGTTTTGGTTTTCATAGTGTATTTTTAGCACTTGTTGCTTCATTTGCGGTATATGCATTGCTTGCATGGTCTATTCTTAATAAGGGTTTGGAATAGTAATTAAAGTTTTACCATCGTTTAATTTTTATGAATAAACTAATCCAAGTTTTTACTTATAAAAAATATTTATACAATGCCATTCTTATTGGCGCTCTATTTTTATTTCTATCAGGTTTTTCCTTAGGACTTTATCCATTGCCGATACTTAATATATATTCTGTTAGAATGGAGCAGGTTACTATTATAGATATTGCATTTGCGATTTCATTATCCCTGCTTGCAGCAATAGCATTAACACTCGCGCGATATGCTGATGATAAGAAAAAAGAGGGCAATGTATTCAAGTGTTCTTATGGCGGTACGTTCTTAGGTGTACTGACAATTGTTTGTCCATTCTGCCCGCTATTGCCATTCGCAATATTTGGTGCAACAGTTAGCCTAGCTTCGCTGTATCCATATTTTAGCATAATTCGCATAGTAGCAATTGCCTTGCTTGCTTATTCAATCTATCTTAGTAATAGACTGATCTCTTACTAATATATCTACTAGTTCTTTTCCAGCTTGATATCCTCTTCTTATTATTTCATTAGTTCCAGAAAAAGATAATACCCCACCATCACTTAGACTTCCATCTGCATTCGGGTTAAGGAGAATTTTCAAACCTGTGCCTCTTGCTGAACTCATTGTATGGATAACACTTTGATACAAAGTTGCGTCATATCCCATATATACTCTTAACGGCGCCCTTGTATAATAAAATCTCTTTAAGTCTTCTTTAATGTACGCCCAAAAACCCTTGAAAAATGCAATTGGCCTTTTGTACCATTTTGCATTATCCTCGAGTTTTTTTACCTCAGCCATAATGGCTTGTCTTACTGTTAAGTATTCTGAAACTGTTTTTCCAGTTGGATTTAGATCTGCGAGATTTACAGATATTATTAATCCATGTTCTTTAATCTCTCTTAAAATTAGTTCTGCAGTTGATAGTGGCAGGTTTTCCACAACGCCGCCATCGTCAAGCGTTGCATAAGGGAGTGACATACTATACCGTTCAACATCAAATTCCCCCTCAGCTAATCGCTCTGCCCTGAATGGGCCAGTGATTGGATGCGGGATAATGCCTTGCATTGCACAGGATCCCCATACTGCCTTCCAGACCTCTAAATTACTACTTAACTCCAAACCTCTATTTAATTCACTTGCCCTGCCAATAACTGTCTTTCCAAAGCTAACTGGTTGCTGGACAGAAGCTATAACAAATACATCGGCTATATCTGAAAATCTTATGTTGCCTAGTACTTTCTTTAGATGTTTTCCAAAGTTTTTCCCAATTACCGCACCACCTAGAGTGGAGATAAAGGTAAATGGGACTGAAAGAAAACCAAAGATCTTTTTAAGTTTATTTCGCGAGAATGCTTCTGTTATTTTTTCATATCCGTTTCCTGTTGCAAGTGCAGCAGCAGCCAATGCACCAGCTGAAGTACCAACAACAAAATCTGGCCATATTTCAGCTTCTTGTAATGCTCTCAAGAAACCAACATAAAATACTCCTTTTGCAGCCCCACCTGATAGCGCAAGTACTATCTTTGCAGGTTTTTGTTCTTCCTCAATCTGCTCACCAATCCATGCAACATTGGATGCATATGCATGTGTTCTTGTTTTCCCAGTCATAACCTCTCGTAAGACGTTTAAGGCAGCATTTACTAATTTGTAAGTATGCGGACAACTATCTTTGATTGTTTCTAAATAATCTTCTAACTCTCTCCTCTTTTTAGTATACTTATCAATTTCTGCAAAACCTGCTTTTCTTATTTGTGATATACCATCAACATAAAGCTCTCTTAGATGTTTGAGTAAAAGAGTAGAGTGCTTACTTAATCTTCCGTCATCATTGTAAAGTTCATTTTTTACAAATATATCATTTCTTAATATTCTCAATATGTCCGTTCTATCCCCGCTTGCTATTTCTCTGGCTAAATCAAATATTATAACGTCTTTATGGTATTTTTCTATTATGTCTGCTCTTATCTCATGCATCCTTTGGAAGATTCGTGCTCTTTTCTCTGGGTCAATCACAGGCATTCTTCTCCTAGGAGCGCTTGCTTCTATAGGCGGCATGCTATAATTTATGTATAAAAATGTTTTAAATATGATGCCATAAAGGGATACATGTGGTTGACCTTGGGCTATAAGCCTTGGGTATGAGCTCATGACTAAATTTAAAAATAATCCCACATACATACCATAGAATGATATGGTCTTAGAACAAATAATACTCTCAACGTTATTAGTTAGCTTGGTCTCATTAGTAGGTGTGTTTGTACTATCTCTAAAACATAGAACAATGCATGCGTTTCTGTTTGTTTTAATGAGCTTTGCAACAGGAACGCTTTTTGGCAGCGCGTTTCTGGATCTAATCCCAGAGGCACTTGAGAAAACTGATGCGCATAATGCTTTATTTACAGTGCTTTTTGGTCTAATTATTTTTTTCATTGTTGAGAAATTTATATATTGGCATCATCATCACCATAGCTCGCATGAAGAAAAAGAAAAACCATTTGCATACCTAAATCTTATCGGAGACGGGATACATAATTTCTTTGACGGTGCAGCGATTGCAGCTAGTTTTATGGCTAATCCTGGGTTAGGTGTGACGACTACAATAGCAATAATTGCTCACGAGATTCCACAAGAAATCGGAGATTTTAGCCTTCTTATCTATAGTGGATTCACAAAGAAGAAGGCATTACTTTTTAATTTAGCAAGTGCGTTACTTGCTGTTTTAGGAGCGCTTATTTTCTTTTATTCATCTTCATTTATTGAAAATCTAGAAGCATTAGGCCTAGCATTTACGGCAGGCATGTTCATATACATTGCAGCTGCAGACTTAATGCCTGAGTTGCAGAAAGAATTAAACATTAAAAAATCAGTAATCCAACTTATATCTATGGTCATAGGTATAATGTTTATTTTATGGGTTGTGGTTTATTTGGAGTAATCGTCAATCCGCGAACCGCATTACGAAACTATTTAAATATTTTTCTTTGATATATGGTGAGTTTATTTCCAGTTGAAGGTGTTCCTCATGCCAATTGAAACAGTCTTTGAAGGTAAAGTAAAATATATACAAGTAATAGATAAAGATGGAAATGCTGATGAAAAGCTAGACCCAAAACTACCAAAGGATCTACTTCTGAGAATGTATATAACAATGGTTGTTACGCGCATGTTTGATGATAAGGCACTTAAATTACAAAGGCAAGGAAGGATTTATACTTATCCACCATGCCTTGGTCAGGAAGCAGCGCAAATAGGCAGCATAGCAGCACTAAACGAAGAAGACTGGTTTTTCCCAAGCTATAGGGAGCATGGCGGTTATTTATGGCGTGGCACAGAAATGAAATGGATGTTTGTATATTTAATGGGCAGCGAACTTGGCATGAAGATACCAGAAGGCAAGCATAATTTTTTAGTTTCAATTCCTATTGCAACACAAACATTGCATGCAGTTGGTGCAGCATGGGCTGCAAAAATTCTTAATCATAAAGTTGCAACCATGGTTTACTTTGGAGATGGAGCAACAAGCGAAGGAGATTTTCACGAGGCAATGAATTTTGCTGGCGTTTTTAAAACTCCAACTGTTTTTCTTAATCAGAATAATCAATGGGCGATAAGCGTTCCGCGTAAAAAACAAACTGCTGCCAAAACAATTGCGCAAAAAGCGCTCGCATATGGCTTTGAAGGTGTGCAGGTTGATGGTAATGATGTTCTTGCGGTGTATAGGGCAACAAAAGAAGCAATTGATAAAGCGCATCGAGGTGAAGGCCCAACACTAATAGAGGCATTAACTTATAGAATGAGTCATCATACTACGGCAGATGATTGGACAAAATATAGAGATTCTGCCGAGGTTGAGCAATGGAAGGAACGCGATCCAGTAAAACGATTTAGGATTTATCTAGAGCGCAATGGTTATTGGAATGAGGATTTAGAAAAGAAAACTGTTGAACGTGCGACTAGCGAAATAGAAAAAGCAATAGAAGAGGCAGAGTCAATGAAATTAGATAATCCTGAAGATGTTTTTATGTATACCTATTCGAAAATGCCACCGCATCTGGTTGAGCAGATGAATGAATTGATGGAATATTTGAAAAATAAGTCATGAGCAGTGGGCAATGGACCCTAAGTTTTGAGTCAAATAATAGGTTGATTTTATGCCAAAAATGAATTTAGTTGAAGCAATTAATGCAACGCTCTTCCAGGAAATGGAACTAAACGATAAAATAGTAGTAATGGGCGAGGACGTAGGCGTAGATGGCGGAGTGTTCCGCGTTACCGAAGGTTTAATCAAAAAATTCGGTGAGCAGCGCGTTATTGACACTCCTTTAGCAGAAAGCGGAATTATTGGAGCAGCAATTGGTATGGCTATTTACGGATTAAAACCAGTTACAGAGATTCAATTTGAAGGATTCATATTTCCAGCATATGAACAGATTGTTTCTCATATTGCACGCATTCGCACGCGATCGCACGGTTCATACAAATGCCCAATAGTTTTAAGATCACCTTATGGTGGAGGTGTACGTGCTTTAGAGCACCATAGCGAGGCACCAGAAACGCTTTATGCGCATGTACCTGGCTTAACAGTTGTTATTCCTTCTAGCCCATACGATGCTAAGGGATTATTATCAAATGCATTGCAAGCAGAAGACCCAGTAATATTCTTCGAGCCAAAGCGTATTTATCGCGCATTCAAAGAAGAAGTCCCAGAAGAAAGATATACTATTCCATTTGGCCAGGCAAAAATAGTGCAAGAAGGTCATGATGTAACTATTATAACGTATGGTGCAATGGTTCGCGTAAGCATGGAAGCAGCAGAGCTTTTAAAAGAGAAAAATATCTCTTGCGAAATAGTAGATCTGCGAACAGTTTCGCCAATAGATACAGAAACAATAATTTCTTCAGTTAGAAAAACAGGTCGTTGCGTAGTAGTGCATGAAGCGCCACGCAATTTGGGCATTGGCGCAGAAATCAGCGCAAGAATAAATGAAAAAGCATTGCTTGACCTCAAGGCGCCAGTTAAGCGTGTTACTGCATATGATGTGGTTACTCCATTGCCAAAGCTAGAAGATTTTCATTTCCCAAATGCAGAAAAAATAATTAATGCAGTAAATTACGTTATGGGCTTCTGAGGCTATGCTTAATCAGATTGGTTTATTTGGTTTGTTAGTTTTGCTTATTGCTTGGATAATTGAAACTATAGAAAGTATTAGAACAAGGCAGAGCAGATTACCTATTTATTTTATTATTCTATCTGGGTTAGGTAGCCTATTTCTTGCTATTGAAAATCTTATGTCACTAGGGGATAACACTTATACTCTATTAATGAGTTCTATTACCTTATTAGTTATTGTCCAATTATTATTTTTAATGCAAAAAGGAAAAAAGAGATAGATATGAGCGATATATACGGTCTTGCAGGTTTAATATTGATTTTAATTGGCTGGATTTACGAACTAGTACGGGCAATAAAAGCAGGCAAACCACATATTCCTTTAGGATTTTCGTTATTATATGGAGCAGGGAGTCTCTTGCTTTTTATCCATAGCTGGATCCTAAACGATTTAGTTTTTATGATATTAAACGCTGGCGCTACGATAATTCCTCTAATTAATATTTTTCTAATTTTTAAATCTAAGAAAAAATAGTTATTGTGTCGGTAGAGTTGAAAACTGCGAGCTTGAGGGCGCAGGTTGCAATTCTTCTTTAACAGGTTTAACTTCTTCTTTTTTGCCCCTCATTTTGAGATAGAGAAGAGCCAGTATAATCACAACTACAATTACTATAAGTACATTTTTTATTAGTGGATCATCAAGGAAAGCAAGTAATGGTTTTTCCTTTACCTCTTCTTCCTTTACTTTTATTTTTCTCTCTGCCTGTTTATAAGCAACACTATACTCCCCAGGTTTTTTTAATACAATTCCAGTACCATTTTCATTTGTCACTACAGTTGCTAATGAGCCATCTGGATCAGTTATTGTTAAATCTTTTGCGGGTATTACTTTACTGCACTGCTCTACTATTACAGGCACAAAATCGCCAACCTTTCCACTTTCAGTTACTTTTATATCATAACTATCGCAACATGCATCTCTGATTAATTTATGATTTTCTATGCGTGAGCAGCTATCTCCATACGTATCCTTTATTTTTGTACATTGATTATCTTTGCAGAATTCGTTTTCTTTACATGCGTTATCTGATTCGCAATATCCTTCAGAATGGGCAGGTGGATTAACTGTTCCGCCACTGTCACTGCCTCCGCCACCATCAGTACCCCCAGTTTTACCATCTGTGCTGGGGCCACTTTCGCATGAGAACTCTCCTTCACCAAAAACAAAATCTTTTGATTGCGCAGCCTGATATCCGTAAAGATCATCATAACCTGGTTTTCCTGATTTTGAAGCAGATATGGTATATCTTTGATGTGCTACAAATCCCTTTTCAAATACAGCCTCTCCTTTGGCATCAGTAGTTCGTGATGGCAATCCTAAAAATCTTCCACCAATAAAAACAGATGCGCCCTCCACTGGCATGCCTCTAGAATCTTTGACAACAGCCTTCAATCCTTCTGGGCACATAACAGAAACTGAATCTAATGATAGCATCTCGCATTTTTGCACTCCGCATCCGGTTGGGAGGTTTACTGATCCACCACCATCACCACCCCCCTCTGGAGCAAAAAGTGTGCTGATTAAGAGAAGGCATATAACAAACATGAATTTATTTTTTATCATTATTTTATCATTACCTTTAATATTTAAAAAGTATTCTAGCAGCATCTGCAGTAGTTCCGAACTTCTTTTAACACATTAAAATATAGCCACTGTTTATTCTGATTAGAACGACCAAAATAAACAGGTGGCTACTATGGTTTTCCTCCCAGAAAACTTAAAACCCTTTAGCTCACAGGAAAAAGAGAAGAATATACTGGAAAAGCTCAGCCGTGAGCTGCTGAATTACAATCTTTTCCAGTTTAGAGCCAATGCAAGATATAACTCAGCCCAGATAATGAAACTGTTTGTTGATGCAGCTATAAGCAATAAATCAACAGAAAACAGATCAAAAACAGGTAATTATCCTTCTGCTGATGATGCTTTATTGCATATAAAAGACAAAACAACAATAGAAAACATAGAAAGAATGATGAGAACATTTGTAAGTAGGAGAACAATCAAGCTTATTCAGAGAAGATTCCCAAGCATAAAAGTAGTAATTGCGTTTGATTTTACCCCAGAAGCATTTTATGGAGATAAAAACTGTGAATATGTAACTGGCTATGAGCCAAAGGATGGCACTTACTACTGTTTCAAGTTTTTTACAGTTGCATTAGTAGTAAATGGAATAAGGTTTCTTCTATTTGCTTATCCTGTTTACAGAGGAGATGACAAAATTGCACTAATAAACAAAGCACTGGAATTTCTTAATGCATATTGGATAAAGCCTGATTTGGTTCTTCTTGACAGGGAATTCTATGAAACTGATGTTTTTGCACTGTTTAGGGAAAAAAGAATTAACTTTCTAATGCCAGCAAAACAGGATTCTCATTTTGAAAGAGTACTAAAGGAATGTAAAGGGTTGCCTGCTGTCTTTCAGGCCTATGAAATAAGTAATTCAGACAAAGAATCTGAATGGATTGATCTTGTAATTATCGAAGATAATGAGCATGAAGAAAAGAAAATTTATGGATACGTTACAAATATTCCTGTTTCAGAATATAGGAATGAGGTTTTACTCTTAAGTGATTTGTACAAACAACGTTGGGGGATTGAAACAGCTCATAGAGTTCATGATCAGTTTAGAATAAAAACTTCATGCAAAGAAGGAAATGTCAGGTATTTTTTCTTTGTAATTTCTATGCTTCTTTACAATTTCTGGGTTTATATAAATTTATTGATGAATGATTTTAACATAGAAAATTTTGAGATAAAAATAACAGTTGATGAGATAAAAGATGAGCTAATAGACTTCTTCAGAAATAATCTTGTTGTTTTACCCCTTAAAATTGCAATGTAGTTAGCTCAGAAAATTTTTTAACAGTGAAAACTAGGTTGTGTTTTTCCTTATTTGATCCTATATATCAGGCAAGACCTAGAACGCGAGACTCGCGACCATGAAAAAAAGCATTAAGATTTAATTACCTTCGGAAGTACTAATCTGAGACTTAAAAAAGATAATTTATTATATTTCATCATAGTTCTATTCTTATGAAAAATATCTTAGTCATTCTTATATTTCTTTCTTTTTTATTATTGGGTTGTTCGACAAAAGAAAAACAGACTTCTATGCCAGAGCAGAATGAACCTATCCCGGATACAACCCCTCAACCTAATCAACAACCAGTTCCTTTACAGATACCTGCTCAACAGTCACCCACACCACAGCCACCACCTCCCTCAGAACCAGCACCTAACATAAATAAAAATCAATCAATTGAAAATACCACTATCGCCCAAACCATTAACAAAAGTATTGAACACGATATTGTTAAAAGCAGCAACACAAACCCAGTAGTGTTTCTGGAACAAGATAATTTAGTATTTGAGCATTATTGGCCTTTAGATGAATATGCCCCAAATATGAAAGATGACGAATCCGAGATATTAGTATATAATAATGCTAATTTACCTGTTCAAATAACTTCTACAGATATGAGATTTATTATTAATAGTAATACTTACGATCAGTATAGTGGAACATGGGAAAAATTTCCATCACGAAGTAGTTGGGACAGAATAGAATATATAAATATTCATCCAAATTACTATTCAGGTGAGCCACCGCTTATCTTAAAACCTGGGCAAAAAGGAAAGATCCATTATCACTACCAATTTAGCCAGGATATTACAAGTAACCCAAAACAATCAGTTAAAATTAAAATAACATATAAGATAAATGATAAGAGCAAAAATATTGATTTAAAATTGGATAGAAAAACCCTACCAGTTAAATATAATAGAGATGATCATTCTGAGCAGCCTCAAGGGAGTGAAGGTGAGTCATCAGGCCACTGAATAGAAAGCTTAATATAAATTAATATTATAGTTATGAGTAATGAGTTGTGGGTTGTGAGTTGTGCACTGACAATTACTCAAAACTCATAACTCCAAACTCACAACAGTGATAAAATGGTTTACGAATTTAAACTTCCAGACTTAGGCGAAGGTATTCACGAAGGCGAGATTAAGAAATGGCTCGTAAAAGAAGGCGATAAAGTAAAATCAGACCAACCTATTGCTGAACTTGAGACGGATAAGGCAGTAGTTGAAATGCCCTGCCCGAAAACTGGAGTTGTTCTTAAAATTTTTGGAAAAGAAGGAGATAAAATAAAAGTTGGGCAGATACTTATTGTAATTGGGCAGGAAGGAGAAGTTTATGAAATGAAAGGCCCTGCGCCATCTGCTATAAGCAAGTCAGTTTCCAGTGCCCAGTTTCCAGCTCCGAGTTCCGAGACACAAGACTCGCAACCCAAGGTAGAGATACTCATTCCCCAAGAAACACATTCTGGCCGTGCTATTGCAACTCCATTTGTGCGTAAGCTAGCGCGCGAGCTTGGAGTTGACATTGAAAAAATAAAAGGAACTGGAGAGCATGGGCGCGTGACAGAGCAGGATATTAAGGCTGCGGCAGCAGGCGGAGTTCCGATAGCAACAACCCCCACAGTAAGTAGTAAGCAAGAGGCAATAAGCCAACCTCCAAAAGCAATTCAAAAAATCCCCATAATAATCGAAGGTGAAGTTGAACGTTTACCATTTAGAGGAGTAAGAAGAACAGTTGCAGAGCATATGGTTACAAGCATGCAAACAGCAATGCATGTTACGCATGTTGATGAAGTAGATGTTAGCGATTTAGTGCGTATCCGCGAGCAAGAGAAAGCATATGCAGAGCAAAAAGGGGTTAAGCTAACATTTTTACCATTTATAATTAAGGCACTAATTGCTGCCTTGCGTGAATTTCCAGTTTTTAATTCCAGTTTGGATGAAGAGAAAAGCGAAATGGTACTTAAAAAATATTATAACATTGGCATTGCAGTAGACACAGAAGATGGATTGATTGTTCCAGTTCTTAAAAATGCAGATAAAAAAACAATAATTGATTTGGGAAAAGAAATTTTTGAATTAGCAACTAAAGCAAGATCTCGAACGCTAACGCTTGATCAATTACGAGGCGGTTCGTTTACTGTTACAAATATCGGTAGCCTTGGCGGCATATTTGCAACACCTATAATTAATTATCCAGAAGTAGCGATACTTGGAATTTATAGAATGCAGGATAAGCCCGTAGCAGTAAGCGATAAGATTGAAATAAAAAGAATAATGAATATATCAATTACATTCGATCATCGTGTAATTGATGGTGCAACTGCTGCCAAATTTGCATCTACAGTTAAGAAACATTTAGAGGATCCGGGATTACTTTTGGTGGATGAATAATTTTAATTTGCAGAAAAAGGCTTAAATTGCTCCGTTTCTTGCCAAATCACTTTAATTAAAGTATCCCTGCAAATACTGATTATGTTTGTATTCCAACTCGCATCAATAACGGTTGACAAGGTCAAAGAGCTAGTAAACAGTCATTGCCCTGATGCAGTTGCAAAAGCAATATTAGAAAGCAAAAATCCGCAGGAAAAGATAAATGCTGTCAAAAAAGCATTGGAACAAATCGTAAAGGCGAGTAACTTAGAATCGCGGGGTTCATGGATATCATGGAGAGCTAAAAAATCTGGCTCGGAACGTGTTCTAGAATGGTTGGCGAGAGATGATTATGCCAAATTGTTTGTTAGACACCCCGGGGAGTTAGCAGAAATTTCCAAAGCAGCAGGAGGCGGAACTCAGGATGCTTTTGAAACGCTTTCTGATAAGACAGTCATGAGATTGTTTGATGGGCATGCTAAGGAATTCGTAGAGATTGCTAATGTAGCAACATCTTATACTAGATCTGCTTTTGAGGTTTTTTTAAACATTCGTTTTGCAGAATATTTTGATAAGGAAAGCAAAAAGGCGACAGAGGCATTGGTGGGAAGCTTCAATGCGTTTGGAATTGAAATGACTAGAAGTCTTATTATACACGTAGGGAATTTCTTTGTGGACCACCATGATATTTTAATGAAGATGCTGAGTGAAGTAAAAACAAAGGCCAAATTTAGATTTTTAGGTGAACAACTAGTTGTGTGGAGTTCGGAATTGTTTGCCAAATATAATGAAAAATTTATCCAAACTGCCAACATGGGTGGCGATTATAAGAAAATCGAACATGCTTTATCAGCAATTCCAGATAGAGATAGAGAAACGTTTCTTAGTGGTGCGAATTTTGAAGAAACCCGAAAACTAATGAAAGAATTGAAAATAGCAACCCCAACAGGAGATGAAGTCATCAATTTTACATATGGAATAATGAAACTGGGCAAAAAAAAGGTTACAGAACTTTACAAGAATTTTGGAATTGGATATTTTATCAGATATAGTGACAAGTTGCTTGACGAGATGTATAACAGAATCGAAGACAAACAAACTTCAGAAAAACCAGTTTTGCTTGTAGCACATAATAAGGACGATAAGAACGGGGCTTTTTATCATGATAGTGAAAAGCTTGAGACGCTGACAAAATATTATAGAATAGTTGTAGTTGAGGTAAGTACAGAAGATGCATTTTATGATTCTGTAGCTGGAGTTGCCAGAGATTATGGGCAGATAGATACTATGATCATAGGAGGCCATGGTGCTATAGATAGCATATTATTGGATGGCAGACATGGTGAGAAGGGCAACTTGGACCTTACGGATAAACAAGAATTAAGCAAACTAAGAAAATATTTTGTGGATGATCCAACAATGATATTGGAGTCATGCTTTACAGGGGCAAAAGGTGATTCCATGGGCGAGATGATGTCAGACGTATGGAATGCCCATCTTTTTGCACCCGAAATTGAAGCAGCCGTAAAAAGATACATACTACAGGAAGATGGAAAAATTTTAAGTGTGGAATACACGGTTATGAGTACAGAATATCTAAAATGGATACCACGTAAAAAAGGCGATGACGGTTAACCAAAACCCCACCCAGAAATCCACCTTCAGTTGTCTATGGGCGGATGGATGAGTAAAAGATAAAGTTTTAAGTCTAATTAGTTAATATAGATATTATGGCAAGCAAAGAATATGAATTTTTTTTAAAAGCTGATCTCCATAAATACGAAGGTAAATATATCGCTATTGTTGATGAGAGTATAGTTGCTAGTGGAGATAATGCTAAGCAAGTAATAGAAGAAGCAGAAAGAAAGACTGGTAAAAAACCTACGCTGGCTAAGGTTCCAACTGAAGATACCTTTATTTTTATGGCGATAAAATGCAAGAAATAGAATTCAAATTTAGAGAAGGCCATTCACGAATTTTTGGAAAAATCTTAAGACCGTTCGCTGATGTAATACTGCAAAATGAGGGCAAGGAATTATTATATCACATGATTGTAGACTCTGGTGCTGATCTTACTTTGATTCCAAAATCAGTTGGTGATTATCTTGGTTTTAAGATTGATAATGATTCGATAAAAGAAGTCAAAGGTGTTGGTGAACAGAATGTTCAAATTGTTCTTAAAAAAATAAATCTTCAGATTGGTAATAAAAAAATCGAAGCAGATATTGCATGGTGTCTTATTGAGGAAGTTCCTTTGGTTCTGGGAAGAAAAGACGTTTTTGATAATTTTGAAATAACCTTTAAGGATAATAAAACTGTTTTTAGATATTAATTTTTCAGTATTCTCACAAATCCATGATTCCCATCTACTTCTATTAAATCCCCATTTTTAATTAATCGAGTTGCATTTTGTGTTCCCACAATGCATGGAATTCCAAACTCTCTGGAAACAATAGCTGCATGGCAGAGTATCCCGCCTTCGTTTGTCACTATTGCAGCTGCTCTTTTTATTGCAACTATAAAATCAGGTGATGTCATTGAAGTTACGAGTATCTCACCTGGTTTAATGTTTTTAGCATCGTGCGCACTCATAGTTACAAAAGCTCTTCCTTTTAAGCGGCCCTTGCTTGCTATCTGACCTTCTATTTCTATTATCTCTTTAGTTTGCTGCTTCTCTCCAAAAATTTGTTTTTTCTTTTGTTCAATTTCATCTGTATCTAAGATTAATTCAAACTTAGCGCGATCACTGTCCCATATAACCATGAAATGTTCCATTCTTTCTCTTATTAAATTTCTATCTATCTTGTTATTCAATATTTCTTCTGGCAGTACATGTTTCATCTCTTTTAGGCTAAGTCCGTGGATCTTGCCAATTGCCTCGAGTATTTTATCTAGATAGTGAAGCATTTGCATTGTGTATTCTTTTCTATAATCCTGAAACCATGCAAAGAATTCCATCAAGGTCACCAGTTTCTTTTCTCGTTCGCTAAAGTTTAACTGATTCATTATTTTTTCTTTTTCTACTAACAGCTCTTTATCATTTCTCTCTACTTCATTTAGATAGTTAGCTGAATCAGAATATTTCTCTCTTAGTTTTTTCAATTCATCTTGGAAAAATTCCTTACTAATGGTTTCTGTAGTGAAATAATTATTATGAAGCCAAAAATACTTTTTTGCATGATTCTCCAGTTCTTTATCATTTTTAACTTGTAAAAGATCTTCAAATTCTCTCCTTGAAAATGATTTTCTAATAGGTGATGTTAATAATGAAAAATTCTTTTTATCCTTTGATAATTCTTCAAGTATTTTTTCTCCGTAAACACCTGGAGGTTCTGTAACTCCTAGCACAAACCAGTGTATCCATAAGTTGTGCAATTCCTTAAATTTCCTTACTAATTCATGTTCGCTCATGTCAGCAATCGGATTACATTCTCTCATAAACTTAGTTATTTTTATAGCTGTTTCGTTTATCTCATCTTCAAATTTACCCCAACCGTTCTTTAGAAAATTCTCAACTAATATTTTTCCCATTTCATAGAAGTCCTGGTTTTTATTATTCCAGGAAATAATATCGTTTTTCCACACGCAAATTGTTGTTGGCCATGAAACTCCCCAATATTTTGCGGTAGGCTGGCCCCATGCCTCCATGCACATAAAAATTGGCGTGAACGTTGCATTTCTTTCCCAATGGAACCAAATGTTTTCAGTCATAACTATCACATCTTTCATATATCATTTCTTATTCTTTTCATAATATGTCTTTCCTTGCTCTACGTAGTCAGTACTGTCCCATTTTGGATCTCTAGGCAAACCGAGTTCTTTGCGAACGTTCTTAATACGCGCAAAATAGCGTTTGCAGTTCTCTTGGGATTTTTCGTATACATATGCGTCATGCACCCCATCGTACAGGCCGCAGTCCAGCACATCAGCGTCCTTAACTAATTCAACATAGGGATTTTTGGAAACCACGTGTTTATCACTGTGATTGTAAATCGCCGTAGTAATGAGTTTTATCTCTTTAGGTGTGAATTTTTTGGTTTGCTGTAATATTCTTTCAGCAATAGGTGCGCCTTTATGTGCATGGTCAGTAACACGGCCAGTAGTGAAGACATAAATGTCGTGCATAGTGCAAATAATAGCGCCGAGTTCAGAGTCTAGTCCACGTTTTTGTGCCAGAATCCGTCCAATCTGCGTTACTGCTGAACTATGTTTCAGTTCAAAAGTTTTGCTCCACGCGCGCTTTTCATCCTGCATTTTACTTTTCAAAATTATCTCTATTACTTTCCGCTCAATTAATTCACAGCGAGAAATTTTATCTCCTTTGAAATGTGTATAGATCGGATTGTATGTGTAGGACATAATAAGGTTGGGTACGCTTTAAAATATATTTGTTTACTACTACTATAAGGTAGTAGTATGAACACGGAAATATTAAGAAAATTAGGGTTGGACGGTAACGAAATTCGCATTTACCTGTCACTTTTAGAGCTAGGTCAAACAACTACGGGACCTTTAGTTAAGAAATCCACAATTCCATCATCCAAGATATATCATGTGTTAGACTCGTTGATAAGCAAAGGTATTGTTAGTTATATCATTGAGGGCAAGGTCAAGCTCTTTAGGGCGAATAGACCCGCTATTTTAAGGCATTTGTTGGACATCCGTGAGCAAGAAACTGAAAAGTTGAAACAGGAATTAGAAAGTATTTTGCCATCACTAGAACAAGAATTTCTTGCTGAGAAGAAAGAATATTCTGTGGAGCTACTGGAAGGGCTTAGAGGAATCAAAACAGTTTATGATATTTCTCTAGATATTGCCCATAAAGGCGATGAAATGTATACCATGGGGTACCCTATATTAGCCAGCCAACTATTAAATGCTTATTTTAAGGATTATCACAAAAAAATTGCAAAGAAAGGTATACGTGCTAAAATTTTATATGATTATGATACGTGGTTCTGGAAAAAAAGAGAGGCGAGGTCACACGCAGAACAAAGATATTTGCCTGAAGGCATAAGAACACCCGCATTTATCCATATCTTTAAAGAATATGTTGGGGTAATGGTTGTAACTGAGAAACAAAAACTCTGTATACTAATAAAGAATAAGGAAATTGCTGATAGTTATCTACATTATTTTAATCTTTTATGGGGATTAGGGAAAGAACCCAAACCTTAAATACCTTATTTCCGAATAAATCTCAAATGCCAGCCCTTTTAGAATCTCAAGAAAAATCAGGGAAAAAGGGCTAGCGCAACCCCAAAACAGGTAATACATGGGGACTCAAGACTCGAAACTGAAAACTGGAAACGATTAGGTGATCATCATATGGTAGTAGGCGACATAGCAAACGGATGTCAAGTTGCAATTATTGGAGGCGGACCAGGCGGCTACGTAGCAGCAATACGCGCAGCGCAGCTTGGCAAAGATGTTATTCTAATCGAAAAAGAAGCGAATGGCTTAGGCGGAATATGTTTGCATCATGGTTGTATCCCAAGCAAAGCACTAATTTATGCAATAGATCAATACCATTCAGCACAAAAGGATTTCCCGCAATTCGGATTAACATTCGAGAAAATAAACTTTGATTTAAAAAAACTCCAGGCTTGGAAAGAGGATAGCATAAACAAATTAACAAACGGCATAGCAATGCTTATGAAAAAATATGGAATAAATGTAATACAAGGTGAGGCATTTTTCGAAAACTCAAAGCGTTTGCATGTTAATACTCCGCATGGCCCAACTTATGTTGAATATGAAAAGGTAATAATTGCAACAGGTTCTTCAACGCAAACGCTTCCAGGATTTGAAGTAGATAATAAACAAATAATTACATCAACAGAGGCGCTTAAGCTTGATTATATACCAAAAAGCATGATTGTTCTTGGTGCAGGATATATTGCATTAGAATTGGGGCTTATGTATGCAAAGTTAGGTACGAAAGTAACATTTCTTGCGCGTAGTGTGCTTGCATCACATCTTGATCGCGATCTAGTAAAACCAGTTTACGATCGGTGTAAAGAACTTGGAGTCGATATTTACGAATACGCAACACCAGAACGTATGGTAAAAGATCAGGATAAAGTAACTATTTTTATTAATTCAAAAGAAAAAGGCTCATTCGCAGTAGATGCAGAGCTCGTTATGCTATCAATAGGTCGCAAACCAAACACGCAGAATATCGGGTTGGAAAAAACAAAAGTTCAATTAGATGAAAAAGGATTTGTGAAAGTAGATGAAAAGCGTCGTACAACTGACCCGTTCATTTATGCAATAGGAGACATAACACCTGGACCAATGCTTGCGCATAAGGCGTTTTTAGAAGGTAAGATTGCTGCGGAATGCATTGCAGGTTTGCCTTCTGCATATAATCCAGCAAGCGTACCTGCTGTTATATTCTCTGACCCGGAAATTGCAGAGGTTGGTTTAACTGAAAGAGCAGCCCAAGAACAAGGAATTAAGATTAAAGTAGGCAGATTTCCATTCTCTGCTCTTGGTCGTGCAGTAAGCGTTGGAAAAAGCGAAGGATTTGTAAAAATAATCGCAGATGAGTCACAGCTTATATTGGGAATACAAATAGTTGGTCCGCATGCTGGGGATATGATAAGTGCAGCTTCATTAGGTATTGAAATGGGATTCACATTAGAGGATTTAGCATTGACAATCCATCCGCATCCAACATTCCCAGAAGCATTAATGGAGGCTGCAGAAGCAACATTAGGAAGGGCGATACATGTATGGCAAAAGAAATAAAGAAAGAAAAAATAAAAATTTCGAAAATAAAGATTGCAGTTATTGGTCTACCACTTATTATATTATTCTTTTTTATGATTTTTCTTACAGCTCTTAACTCGCTTTTTTTAATTTTACTTATCACCAGTCCATTTTTATTCTGGAAGATTATCAGACATTTTAATACCAGTGATGAAACTAAATCTATTATCTCTTCATTAATAAAGTTTTGGGGAATTTTTGTAATATTATTAATTGTGTTTTATTTATTCGCGCCAGTAATAGTAAAAACACTTAATATTGATACTTCCGGTTGTCCAAAGCAAGAGGATTATCCAGAAGGTAGTATAGGAAGAGCACTTTATTCTCTATCGATGTGTGCTTCTCCCCTACAATTTATAGGTGTTCTTATAATGATTATCCTTCTTCATATCCCGTATCTTTGGATAACGAAATTTATAGGTTCTCGATATCTCAAATAATTAACAACTAATAAAGTGACTACATCTTTATATTTTTTACGTAACATACTACCCATATGCAATTTCTTGACCATAGGGGGGTGTGGCAAGGCAGAAGGCCCAGAATTACTGAAAGGTTATATATAGCAACATTACAAAGAACCAGTTCTTCAGATGAATATAGAAAAAAGATTCTTCGTGGTATTTTTAAAAGAGTATTCGACAGACTAGAACAACTCGATGATGGCCATAAGCATTTTACAACATCCTCATTTTCAACCTTTACAAGAAGAGAGCTAGTTGGCCCAAATGATCGGTCTCCATTTCTTCCCTATACATATATGCATTGCAGAGAAGTTGGTGATCTTGCATATATCTTAGCAAGAGAGCTTCAACAAGCAGGTTTGCTTAATTACTTACCTGAAGACATTGCTGCACTTATGCAGTTATCTGGCTATGTTCATGATATTGGCAAGAGTTTCATACCTCGTGGTCTATTAGGAAAAGAGCTTTGGGGCAGGTTAACTGATTCTGAAAGAGATTTTATTAGATACGGGCATCTACAGGCCGGAGTTGCGTTATTAGAAGAACTGCAAATAGAGGACAATGGGGATTCTGTAAGTAGGCTTATTACTGATAATGTAGGGTGCCACCATATAAATTTCAGTGGCCTTAATCATCCAAGAAGCCCAAGTTACGGCGAATTACCCGGCATGGATGGAAAGCTGATAATAGGAAGTGAACTGCAGCTTCATCAACGAATTCTAAAACTTTGCGATTTACTTAGTGCTAGATTAAAAAGGTATTATCGTGTTCCTAATGACGAAGCGGATAGTGTTGATACCTTAGAAAAATCTATTGCATTTGCATTAACAGTTGTTGGCACAGAAGTTGATCCTTTACTTTTTCCATATTTACTTAAAGGAATTTATAATATAAGTTTAGAGAACGCTAAGGAGTTAGTTGAGCGAGTAAGGACTCGAGTAGTACTAAATCGTGAAAGAATGATAACATTAGACGATTTACTAGATTTGGCTATGACTGAGCCTATGTTTACTAGATTTGTTAGAAGGGAAAACAGGTTAAAATTAGATTTATCTTCTGATGAGTCACCAGATAGCCATGCAAAAGAAATTTCAAGGAACTTTGGTGGGGTATTGGTACTTCCTTAGTTTCATCTACTAAAGTTCCAATCCTTAGTTGAGTATCTTATTTTAGCAAGTTCTTGCGCCCGTTGCATTTCGCTATCGCTCCATTTTCCGAATTGCCATTGTTTGTTATTTGTAAATCCTTTCACTAATGCTTCGTACAAATGGTCCTTAGTAATTGCATTATTCTGTTTAGTTATGCTAGTTACTCGTTCTTCAACTGTAGCAATCATCTTGTCCCTTATTTTTTCATCCGGCACTCGTAGCAAAGAGAACATCTTCTTAACATCTACATCATAAAGGATTGTACCGTGCTGAAGTAAAATACGATTTCGTCTAGTTTGTGCATTTCCAGATATTTTTTTGTTATTGACAATGATATCATTTATTGGAATAAAGCTAGCTTGTAACCCAATGAGTGCTAAGCTATCAATTATCCAACCACAAATAATCTTATAGCTTTCAATAATATTTTTTGGAAACATACTTTCTGGAGCAATAACGCTATACGTGATCTCGCCAAAATTATCGTGGTAAACTGCTCCGCCGCCAGTTCTGCGTCGCACAGTATCAACATTAAGTTTTTTACAAACATCTAGGTCTATCTCATCTTCCATGCTTTGAAAGCAGCCAATGCTAACTGCGCTTGGTTTCCATTTATAGAATCTGATCGTTGGTGCTTCGCTGTCAGAGGCAATAGCTTCGTCATGTTCATCATGACGAATATTGTCGCGATTTTTTTGCCCTCGCGACAATGCTTCGCTAGCTGCTTCGTCTAAAGCCATGTTTGTAAATGCGTCGTGCTCTTCTAGTGGGATTATTCTCCATTTTGTGTCATTCATAGAATCAGCAATCATGGTTTATAGGTAGAATCATCACGCAAACCTATTTTGTATACTAAAACCACCTTATCTTCTTCGAAAATATTATATTGCACCCTAATTCTACCTAATCTTACCCTGTATGTATTCCCGGCTAATTGGATCATGTCATAAAGTTTTGCCGGTCGAATATTAGTTTCAAGAACAATTAGCAATTCATTAACTTTTTTTCTGTAATCAACAGGAAAAAGAGAATCATAACCTTTCTGAGCTTTTCGGGTTAATCTTACGACGTACATTTTAATCCTTCTTTATATCTCTAAATTTAACTGTTTTCCCTGCCTTGTATTCTTTAACGGCTTCATCAAGATCATTTTTGTCTTCTTCAGTCATTTTTTCTATTGGAATCATTATATGCTCTAGTTCGTCTACCTTTTTATGAATGTACTTTAATTCTTTATAGATATCATTTAGAGTTACAGTTTCGTATTCGCCCATAGTTTCACCTAATTTTATTATGCTTTGTCTTGTTTTTAAACCTTATCGAAATAGAAAACTACGTTACCTTTTGTTTATCTCAGACCATGCAATAATAGTAGAGATTCCAGAAACAGATTTGAAAAAATAAAAAAGCATATAATTTTATCTAAGTCTAAGTTCAGAAATTAATTTTTTTATTCTTCTTTCTATTTCGTCTCTTACTTCTCTGAATTTACCAATTGATCCGCCAGCAGGATTCTCTAGTTTCCAATCTTCTGTTTTTTCAGGTGGGGTTAGTGGGCAGCTTTCAATACAACCCATAGTGTAAATCTTATGCGCTTTTTTAGCCATCTCTAGAGTAAGCATTTTTGGTCTTTGTTTCGATAAATCAATTCCTTTTTCTTTCATAACTTCTATAGCAGAGGACTTTACAGAAATAGTAGGTTTAATCCCAGCGCTAATTGCGAGGTATTCTGGATTCTTATTATAAAAGTTAAAGAAGCCTTCTGCCATCTGACTTCTTGCGGAGTTCTCAGTGCACACAAATAAAATGTGTTTCATCTAACCAAGCAGTTTTCTCAATCCCTCTGGCACAAGTTTGAATCCAGTTAGTACTTTTAACAAGCCATCTTCTCCTGTTAATGATGATAAAATATCACTAGCAGCCTTTAGTACTTTTTTATTAGAATCATGCTGGAGAAATAGTACTTTAAGTAATTTTTCAATGCCTCTTCTGGTAAATTTCTTTTTTTCCTGCCATTCTGAAACAAATTTTTTCGATTCCGTAGTTTTTACAAACTTATCAAAGGATTCTGATTTTTCCTGAGTAACTTTAACTTCTTCTTTTTCTTCTTCATCCTTTTCTTTAAATTTCATCAAACCTAAAAACCAAGCGAGTACCATGGGATCACGAAATTAATATTAATTTAGCATTTAAAAGCCTTTCTCCTTAGAAAAAAGCTATGACAGACTGCATTTTTTGTAAAATCATAAAAAGCGAGATTCCTTCGTCTAAAGTTTATGAAGACGAGCATACGCTTGCTTTTTTAGATATAAACCCAGTAACAAAAGGGCATACGTTGGTTATTCCAAAGCAGCATTGTACTGATATTTTTGATATGAAAGAAGAAGATGCCAAGGCAGTTATGGCAACTGCAAAAAAAGTTGCTAGTGCTGTTTTTCATGGTTTAAATGCAAGCGGCGTGAACTTGTTAAATTCAAACAAAAAGGCAGCAGGGCAAGAGGTTTTTCATTATCATATGCACATTATTCCAAGATACGAAAATGATGGCGTAAGGATGTTCCCGCATGAAAAATATAAAGAGACTGATTTTAAGATGACTGCAGAGAGAATAAAGAGCAATTTATAATCCTAGTTCCCTTATTATTTTACTAGTTTTAAGCTGATGCTCGTCCAGATTTTCTTTTAATTGCACAATCTTTACACCTTCTGGCTGTAAAAATGATTTCTGGTCATAACCATAAACAATTACATCTGGTTTCACTCGTTCTAATGTTTTTTCTGGTGATTCTATTCCAAGCAAAGCAAGATCAACTGGTTTTAAGAATTCGACCATTTTTGCTCTATACTCTTGTGCGTGCACGAGTTTGCCCTTTTTCTTTTTTATTAATTCATCCGTAGCAACACTTACAACTAAAATATCACCGTGCTTTTTTGCTTCATTAAGCGTGTAAACATGCCCCATATGCAGAATATCAAATGCCCCACCTGTCATTACTACTTTTATTTGTTGTCTACCTTTGGCTGTTAGCTGGTAGCCGTTGGCCTCTTTTTCCAAAAGCGCTTTTTCATCTTCATTTAACTTTTCATAGCTTTCGCTGCTAATACCGTTTTCGCGAACTTGCATTAGATAAAGTTTTTTGATTGTTTCTTTCATTTTTTCACTTCTTTAATAGCATATACAAAACATCAAAATATTTATTGTTCTTCTTAGCCCAGTTAGGAAATCTTGCAAATTTCTTGAATCCGACTTTTCTATATAGTGAAAGCGCTGGTAGATTTGGAGTTGCAACACTTAAATAGATGTTTTTTGGGTTTAATCTCTTCTTTGCTATCCTTATTATCATTCTCATTAGTTTTTCTCCCAGACCTTTGCGACGATAACTTTTCAGCACTGAAAGACCTATACTTGCATTATCTCTTTCATTCCAAAGTCCTCTACGAGCTTGTGTGCTTGCAATCAGTTTTTTTCCTTCCCAAGCGCCTAACCAGACAGCTTCTCCATCTTTTATTTTTTTCTTCAAATCTTTTAGCCATGCTTTCTCCCATTTCAATGTAGGTTTTTTGTTTATTTGTATGTAGACGTTTTCATCAATAAGCTCGCAGATAAAGTCCAGAAAAGCTTTGACGCGAGGGCGAGAAAATCGCGTCAAATTTTGAAATCTGATAGATTTCAATGCTTTTGCAGAATCTGTTTTTCTAATAGCACGAATTTTGGTCATATTAAGATTTAATAATGTTCCTTTTAAAATTATCTCTATAGAAGATATTAATGCATTAATTATAATCTGATTATTGGTGATTTTTGTGGATATATTGATAACTGGTGGCGCAGGTTTTATTGGATCAAGCTTAGTCGAAAGGCTTTCAAGAGAAAAAAATAACATTACTGTTGTTGATAATTTTCATACTGGGAGCGAGGACAATCTTAGAAAATTTAAAAATAGTATAAAAATCATAAAGTGTTCAAGCGGAGATTGCGAAAAATTCGAAAAAAGTTATGACATTCTATTTCATCAAGGGATATATTCGTCTTCTCCAATGTACAAGGAAAATCCGTTGCTTACTGCAAGGTGTATCGAAGATTTTCTAAAATTGCTGGAATTCGCAAGGCGGTACGATATAAAAATTGTATGGGCATCTACTTCATCCCTATACAATGGTCATGATCCACCCCATAAGGAGTCAATGCAAGTAAAAGTAACAGACCACTATACGGAAGCAAGGTATGCTATGGAGAGGATGGCCGAACTCTATAATAAACTATATGGGCTATCGATAATAGCCCTTAGGTATTTCAGTGTTTATGGTCCGAATGAATTATCAAAGAAGCAGTATGCTAACCTAGTAACTCAATTTTTATTAGCCATGAAAAATAATGAGCAACCAGTTATATATGGTGATGGCAAACAAACAAGAGATTTTACTTATGTAACTGATGTTGTCGAGGCGAATATACTCGCAGCAAGAGCGAACATAAAATTCGGTATTTATAATGTAGGTAATGGTAAGGAAACAAGTATTAATGACATGATTGGAATTATTAATAAAAAGCTCGCAAAGGCAATAAAACCAAAATATATAGAAAACAAAGTAACTAATTATGTTGCAAGAACTATGGCGGACACAAAAAAGGCAGAAAAGGAATTGGGGTTTAGGTCAAAAATTAGTCTAGAAGAGGGAATCCAGAATCTGATTGATTTTTATGGTAATTAAAACTAAGGATAACTCCTGCTCATAGTCCTAGGAAAAGCGATGGTATCCTTTATATTATCTAATCCGCATATCCAGCGCAGCACGCGTTCAACACCAACACCATACCCGCTGTGTGGAACGCTTCCATATTTTCTTAGATCAAGATACCAGGCATAATCTTTTATACTCCCGCCCTCTTTTTCTATTCTTTTTACAATGTCTTCAACATCTAAGCTGCGTTGTGACCCACCAACTATCTCACCATATCCTTCTGGTGCAAGCATATCAAAGCATAATGCAGTTTTTGGATCTTTTGGATCGTGAGGTTTATAGAATGCCATAATCTCTATTGGATAATTCGTTATTACTATCGGAGTATCAAAATGTTTCATTAGTTTTTCCTCTTCAGTTGCGTGTAAATCTTCTCCCCATTTTACATCCATTCCTTCTTTTTCTTTTAACATTTTAAGTGCTTCAGTATAAGTGATCGTTGGAAACGGCTTTGAAATTTGGCTATTTAATTTCGCTACGTCCCTTCCAAGAAACTTTAGATCTTCCTCATGTTTTTCCAATACTCGTTCAACAAGAAATTTTGTTTCATCCTTTGCAATCTGCACTAGTTCATCAAGCTCCATCCAAGCAGCTTCCATTTCTGCCATCCAAAATTCTGCCAAATGTTTTGCAGTTTTACTTTTCTCTGCCCTGAAAGTTGGTGCAACATCATAAATTTTTCCTAGTGCAAATATTGCTGCTTCTGCATACAGTTGCCAGCTCTGGCTTAGATACATTTTACTATCAAAATATTTCACTTCGAATAAAGTCATTTTACCTTCACACGCATTGGGTGTTAATAGAGGTGGATCGAATAGTGTATATCCTCTTTTTTGAAAAAATTCATGAATCGCTTGTATAAGCGTGCTTCTTATTTTCATTATTCTTGTTAGCTTTTGCGAGCGAATCCAAAGATGCCTAATATCAAGCAAGAATTCTTCGCTTAAATCTTTTGCAACTGGAAACGGTTCGCCTCTGTGCACTGTTTCAAATTTTTCAACAGCAATCTCATAGCCGCCAGGCGCTCGATCATCTTTTTTAACTGTTCCGCTAGCAATTACCGAGCTTTCAACATAAGCATCGCTCGCGTGCTTAAAACTTTGTTCATCTGTTTTTTCTTTCTTAACTGTAGCTTGCATTATGCCTGTTGCATCGCGCAAAACAGCAAATACCATGCTACCTCCACCACCAAGACGATGGCGATAAACCCATCCACGTATGGTTATTTGTTTACCTTCTAGTTTTTCCAAAAGTATATCTGAGATGTTAATAATTTCCATGATCTATAATGGGTTGGTAATAATTATATTTGTTATTTTGTGTTAAAAAAAGCGTAAAAGCGAGTATTTAAAAGGATTATTAGTGTATATGTTATTAATTAAAAATTAAGAAAGGGCATTAGCGCCAGTTGATAAGTGTTAATATGTTAAATTTTTCGACGTTTGACAAATGCCGAAGTTTAAAACCATTAGGTTTAAAAAACGTTATTTAAAATTTATTAGGCGCATATAACCCTAATTTTTAAGAATTTATGCGCTTTATGGTGGGGTTATGGTTGAAGGACACTTGGCTAGGGCCACAGTTAGAACAGCAGGAGGTAACGGGACCTCATCCAGACATAGTACTTTCAAATTATTCGAGCCTCTTCATGATCCGCGCGCTACTTTTGAAATGATTTTAGCACAAGCACCAAATGTTCGTAACGGGAATGGAGGCGAAGCATCATTAAGAAAGGCTTTTGATACAGCCTCGCAGATTTTTGATGGTCAAAAAAGAAAAGGTGGGGACCGAGATGTTATTTTTCATCCGTTAGGCGTAGCATTTTACGTTTTGGTGATTTTAAACGGTTCTTATATCTCTGGTGCACGAGCGCTAATGCATGATGTAATTGAAGATGGTCCAAAGAGGAGACTAGCTGTAAATTATGCTTCACTTAGATTAGAATTTGGAGAGCAGATATCAAGAGGTGTCGCACTTCTAACAACGCCGAGGTGCGTTAGACCAAGGCCTAATCCAACAGAAGGAGAAACCACGCATATTTGGATACCTGCTACGCATAGCGTATTTAATTTTGCTCCTGATTTTTATAGAAGCAAAGATGAATCTTATCCTCCTGAGGTTTACAGAGAAATGCGAAGAGTCTATTTTGACGGTCTTTTAAGTGCAGATGGTATTTCTACATTTCCAATAAAATTAGCTGATGCTATTGATAATCTATCTGATATTGAGCATTTATCACCTGCTAGCAGGGCAAGAAAATTAGCAGAAGACATAGAACTAATAAAAATAGCAGCAAGAATAGACTGGGACCTCTATGAGCTAATGGCCCATTTCTTAGCTATGCATGGTATGACTGTTCCAGACCTTAGGGATGAGATTGCAGCACAACAAGAAAAAAAGGTCGTAGTATGTAGACCACGCGATCAATTAGATTTTAAAATGGTAAGTGAAGAAATCCCTATTCAACATCCAACCAATGCAGTAATAACTGTTTATATAGATTTAGCCAGAGTCTATGCGCATGATCTTTTAGAAATAGGTTTACCTAGGATAGGAAATGGGCATAATTTGGAAAGACTGAGGGCACTTTGTGCGGATCTTAATTTAGAGTTTAGGAGCGGAAGAAGTTTGTTCAGAGGTTATTTTGATCTTGATGCCAAAGATTCAATATATGCAGTTACTGGGTTGTCAGGAGATACTCGTAGGCAAACAAGAAGGAGAATAGATAAGTTTTTAGATAGATTAAGAAAATTGCAAGAAGAACTAGCTGCAAAAAGACGAGCACAAATTATTGATCCAGCAGCTGAATCTCTTAGAGCTGATTTTATTGATTCCCGACCAACAGGAACTGATGGGGAATAAAAAACTACACTATTAGCTAATTAAAGAAAATAAATAAAAGAGAAAAAGAAAATTTAAAAATTAGAAGATTATTTCTCTGCAGCTTTTGGTACTATGCTTAGTACTACGCCTGCTGCAACGGTCTGACCCATATCACGGATAGCCAATCTGCCTAATGGTGCGTATTCTTGGAATTTTTCCACAACAACAGGCTTCATTGGTTTTATTTTTACTATCGCAACATCACCTGTTTTAATAAAGTCTGGTTTTTGTTGTAGTGTTTGGCCAGTTTTTGGGTCTTTCTTTTCAACAATCTCGACAATTTGCCCAGCGAACTGCGCTGTACAAATGTGAAACACAGGTGTGTAGCCAGCTGCAATTGCTGTTGGATGGTTTAGAACTACTATCTGCGCAGTAAACTCTGCAGCAACTGTTGGTGGTGCGCTAACTGGGCCTGCAACATCTCCTCTTTTAATGTCTTTCTTTTCAACACCCTTAACGTTAAATCCAACATTGTCGCCAGGTAATCCTTCAGGTAATTCCTTGTGATGCATTTCAATTTTCTTTACTTCTCCTTTTGCACCAGATGGCATAAACACTAATTGATCACCTGGTTTTAATTTACCTGTTTCTATTCTACCTACTGGGACAGTACCATGTCCAGTTACTGTTAAAACATCCTGAATTGGAAGCCTCAATGGTTTATCAGTTGGTTTTGGTGGAGCAATTAATGAATCTAAAACTTCTATTAATGAAGGGCCAGTATACCACGCCATATTTGGAGATTTCTTTGTTACGTTGTCACCTACATATCCTGAACAAGGTACAAAGTGCACTCCTGCAGTTTTGTATCCAATGCCAGTTAGGAGTTTCTCAACCTCTCCTTTTACTTTGTTATATTCTTCTTGTTTATACCCAACTGCATCCATTTTGTTTAAGTTTACAATTAGTTGATTAAGACCAAGAACCTTTGCTAAGAATGCGTGTTCTCTTGTTTGTGGTTGGATGCCATCTTTAACAGAAACTACAAGTACTGCAGCATCTGCCTGTGATGTACCAGTAATCATGTTTTTAACAAAGTCTCTGTGACCAGGTGCATCTATAATTGTGAAATAATATTTAGCAGTTTCGAATTCTCTGTGCGAAATGTCAATGGTAACGCCGCGTTCACGTTCTTCTTTTAGCTCATCCATAACGAACGCGAATTCAAATGTTGCCTTACCTACTTTGGCTGCTTCATCCTTTAATTTGTTCAAAACCTGCTCGCTAATAGCTCCAGTTTCATATAGCACTCTTCCAACTGTTGTTGATTTACCTGAGTCAACATGTCCGATAAATACTATGTTTAGGTGTTCTTTCTTTGCCATATTAATCTTTCCTCCATTAAATATTCTAAATAGTAATATTTTCTAGGTGATATATGCTTATCGACCTAAAAATAGATAACAGAATATAGTAACGAGATGTTTTTAAATCTAACCTTTGAGATCAAATATTATGTTTGACTATTGGGATAAAGGCAAGCCCTGGTTTTATAATACGAATGATGTGCTTTATCATTCAGCTAATCGTCTTCCGTTATTTATACAATTAATTTTGTTTTTTTTAGTAATAGAGTCTATTTTTGAAGTTTTTGTATTTGGGTTCAATTTCAAATTAATAAGCCGCATCCTTTTGGCAGGTATAGCGTTTTTAGTTTGGTCACCAAAATTTTGCGATATGAAAAATAAACACAGATTTGATTTTTGGTTGGTAAAGTTGTTTTTGTCCCTTTTTATTCTAATTCTTTACTTTTTTTCAGTTTTTTGAAGCGAGGTGGTTTGCCGAAGCTCCACCTCACCTCCCACTTTAAATTCTCTCTAAATCTTTTGAGCATCATTTCTTTCAAGAAAATATTTATATAGTTCCCCTTTTTATTCGTAGATTTAAAATAACAAAAGAACATAAATTATAATTTCTGCCTTGGGCATTGGGCCATGAGCAGTGAGCCACCAAACGAGTTGGCCCACGGCTCACTGCCCACTGCTCATGGCTTATTAAATATTTACTTTTTAGTATTAAACATGCCAAAAGACCAGATCCCTAAGGTAGAAGATGACATACTTAGTATCTCTCCCATTATCCCAACAAGCAAAGGAAAAAAATACAAGTATATGAAACCAGTAGAAAAACAAAAAAGAAAAGTATATACTAATTTAGGTACTGTTGTAGTTATTCTAATAATTACAATCGCAATATTTTTCTTATTTTTTGGAAAAAAACCAGCAGATAATGGAAGTACTAATATTGCTATCCCTAATGTAACAAAACCAAATGTTTCAGTTAGCACTGTTTGTGATGATGATTGTCAATTGCAAAATGCGTTATCAACCAAAGTCGCAACAACCTGTGATAGTATATCCAATGAAACTAAGAAGCAAGACTGCTTCGTTGCATTAGCAACAGATTCAGTTGAGGCGTGCCTGAAACTAGCAGATTATAGCCAGAAGAAAACTTGTGTTGGGTCCCACGCTGTAAAATTGGATAATCTTGATTTGTGTAGTAATCTAGAAATGGACGATAGAAGACCGTGTATAGAAAAGGTGGATTCTTGTTTCTATAAAAAACTTGATGAGAAACCATTATGCAAGGCACTTGCAAATAACAATTATAGTTTCTGTGAAAAAAATGAAGAATGCATCTTTGCATATGCGCAGCAAACAGTGAATGCTGAAGCTTGTGCTGATTTAGGTATTCGTTTCAAGCAGAACGCTTGTGTTAGTATTGCCTTAAAAAAGGATGAATGTAATGGGTTACCAAAGGATGATGAAATTGATGCATGCCGAGCGCTTTACGCAGTAAAAACAGATAGACCCGGTGCATGTGACGATCTAACTAAAAAAGATACGATTTATGCAGTTAATTGTTACGCGCATTTTGCAAAAAGAGATAAGAATCCTGCTGTTTGTGACGGAGTAGAACTTCTAAAGCGATGGGATTGCTACAAAAAATATGCAATTGAGACTAGCGATTTACAAGGATGTATTCAGATTACTAGATATGCGCCTATCGCAAAGGAGCATTGTTTTATTGATGTTGGAAAGGAATACGGAAATCCGCAGGCATGCGAATATTTAAATTTTGACCCAGGTTCCAGGGATGTCTGCTATCGAGCATCAATTCAAGATAATCTAAAATTAAGGCATGAAAACTGTGCAAATCTTTCTAGCGATGAATGGGATGTTAGATGTTATACAAATGCTGCAAAATTAGAGCAGAATGTAACTGTTTGCGATCTACAAGATAACCAAGTTGATGTAAACTTCTGCAGGACTAATTATAAATAATCTATTCTGCTTTCTTCGCTGCTTCTTCTGCCTGCTCGAAATAGCTCATATCATGAGTAAATTCTTCATAAGAATTAATTTTTCCTTGTGCAAGCATTATCTCTCTAGTTAATATGTAAAAGATAAGCGCTAGCGAGCGTTTTCCTTTATTATTTACCGGAACTATTAAATCAATAAACTTTGTTTCATTATCTGTATCACAGAGCGCAATAACTGGCACTCCATTTGCCGCTGCTTCAGCAATAGCTTGCCTCTCACCTTTTGGATCGCATACAAATAATATTTTTGGCTCTGCAAATTGTTTATATGAAAGATTTGTCATAGTTCCTGGAGTATATCTTCCTTTACATGTACTGATTCCAGTTAATTTAGAAAATTTTGCAGCTGGGTTTCCAGAATATGCGCGTGACGCAACTATTAAAACTTCCTCTGGTTTATATCTTGCAAGAAGCTTTGCAGCGTGCAAAAGTTTTTGATCAGCTTTACGTAAATCCAAGATAAATAAGCCATCATCCCTGCGTTTAAATACGAATCTGCGCATATCATACGTTCGTATTTTCGTTCCTATATGTATTCCTGCTTCCAAATAATTTTCCTGCTTTACTAACAATCCTGTTTTCTCTACCATTTTATGCACCTCTATTAAACTCCAAATTTAGTATACTGCGATCCTTTACTAAGGTCATTTACCTTGTCTTTGTAGTGAGTTTATTAAAATAAATGGGACCGCTGAGATTTGAATTTCTGGGACTTTTTAGTTAGCGTCCCAGTTTTTGGGCACTTTTTACCTAAAAAGCGCACTCAGATAACGAACACCCCAAGCTCGCAGGATGCCAGGTTACCTCACGATCCCGCTGTATTATACTTTTGTTTTCTCATTCTTACATATTCGTCGTTCTACTTATATTCTCTATAGGGACGTGGTCTTATATTTTCTTAATGCCACGTCGGTCGTCCTAGGTATTACTTATGTTAATAAAACCCAGTGGCTCAAGGCCCACTGCCCAAAGCTCACTGCTAAATTCTTGGATACTTCGATATCTTATCTGTAATTTCGATATGTGAAACAAACATTCTTCTACAACAATATCTATCTAATCCAAGATCGTTAAGTGCTGCTTCAGGACCTTTATCTTTTGATAATGATTTGTATTGTTCGTATAAATCTCCGATAACTCCGCCACAACTAAAACATCTTATTGGGAATTCCATGCTATGACCTCCTTCTGTTCTCCCATTCTAACAAAGCCGTCGTTTTACCTATGAAACCTTTAGGGACGCGACACACGTATTTTCTTTATGGTCGCGTCGGCCGTTCTATGAAACCTTATGTAATATAAAACCCAATGGCTCACTGCCCAAGGCAGTCACCTGTACGACTTCTGGAATCTTGCTCGAGCCTTTGGCCCTTTGAATTTCTTTGGTTCAACGCGTCTAACATCTTCTATTAATAGTGACCTATCTATACTTAAGAATTTTTCTTTTAGATTTTGATCTGGGAAATATTCAACTAGCGCATTTGCAATAGCAGTTCTTGCTGCCTGTGCTTGGCCCATCATACCGCCACCAATTACATCTATACTGATATCAATGCTAAGTGTCTCTGGGCCAAGATAGCTTAATGGTTGTCTTACTATATCTCTAATATATTTGTTAGAATAATAAGCTTCTAATTTCATATGATTTATGCGAACATTTCCTTTTCCTGCACGTATTGTTGCTCGTGCAATGCTCTCTTTTCTTTTGCCACGTAGAACCAAAGCCTGTTTTTTCTTTTTTTTCTTTGATTTCGTTTCCTCTTTTTTAGGTTCTTCTGCTCCAGCCTCGCTTTTTACTGTTTCTTCTTTCTTTTTTCTTGGCTTTCGCTCTTTTTTAGCTGTTGTTGGTGCTACTGCTTCTTCCTTTATCTCCTCTTTTTTTGTTTCTTCCATAAAAATCACTTTATGCATAACCAAAATTCTTACAAAGCTCCAAAATCGTTATATGGCGGTTTGCAGATTTAAATTCCGCATTATCTAATTTTTTTGCTTCTAATTTTTTCGGATTGCCAACATAAACAAATAATTTCTTATAAGCATCTTTCCCTCTTGATCTTTTCCAAGGTAGCATACCTCTGATTATTCTTCTAACGAGCAAATTTGGTATCTTTGGCCAGGATGGCGATTTTTCTGGAGTTCCTTTATGCTGAATGCGTCTTCGTTGTGTATATTTCTCTATAATTTGTTTTGGATTCCCATGTATAATCATACTCTCAGCGTTTACTAAATGCACTTGCTCGCCTTGCAATAGTTTTTTTGCAATCTGCGAGGCAGCGCGTCCGAGTACAAGATTTGTTCCATCTATAGCGAGCATGTTTATCACGTTAATATTAATACATTTTTTCCTTCTGGATTTGATGCAAAGAGTTCTTCAACCGAAATGGTTTTTCCACCTGCTTGCGCAATAAGCTGTTTCGCGCTTTCGCTGAAAGCAAATGCAGCTACAGTTGCTTTTTTAGATATCTGGCCAGAGCCCAATACCTTTCCAGGTACTAAAACTGTTTCACCGTTTTTGGCATATTCATCGAGTTTGTTTAGATTAACCTCAATGCGCATGCGCCTTGGCTTAGCAAGTTCATAAGCTACTTTTTTCCAAATAAGCTTATTCGCAATGCGCAGTTTTTGGATTAGAGATACTAGCTGTGAGTTATCCTTTCTAATGAATCGAATTTTATTTTTGGACATTGTTATCACTCTTTCGCCAATAAGGCTCGCCACAAAAATGTGACTAGAAATAAGTAAGATTAATTTGATTGGATAGATTTAAAAACTCTCTGCAATCAGTTCGCTAACCTTTTCTTTAATTTCTTTATTATCAATTTTTTCAACAGCAGAACCTAAAAACCCTTCAACGATTAGTTTTCTCGCATCCTCACGCTTTAATCCACGTGCCATCATATAGAATATTTTGTTCTCATCTATCTGGCTAACTGAAGCCGCATGCCTGGAGCTTACATCATTGTTTTCTATTTCTAATTGCGGGTTAGTATCTGCTCTTGCGCCAGGATTAAGCAGCATAACATGTTCATCTAAAAATGAGTTTGAACCGCTTGCATGTTTTTCAATTTTTATCATTCCATCTATTTTTGCAATTGCAGTATCCTTTGCAGTTCCTTTTACTAGAATATTCCCGCTAGTATTCTTTCCAATATGTAGTAGTGTAGTGTCAATAACTAATCTTTTTCCATCATCAATTGCAAATACTTGCAAATCGTAAGCTTCACTGCTGTCGCCTTCAAGTGTATTAACAATTTTCGCGTTTCCTCCTCCAAAATAAATAATATTTGTATAGATGCGCGCATATTGTTTCGCAATGTTGCGTTGCTCGAGCGATCCATTTTTTTGGATTATGTAGCTTTTTAATTCGCTGTTCTCGCCAACAATAATTTCAATTTTACGATCGTTATCGAGCTCGCCAATTAGATTTACTTTTGCATTAGTACCTATAGCTATTTGTCCATCTTTGACATCATTTATGCTAATAGTTATATTAGAATTATTTTCAATATCCATAAAACTTGCCTATCCAACAGCATTTTCTAATTGTATTTGAATTAATCTATTCAATTCAACAGCATATTCCATTGGCAATTCCTTTGTGAATGGTTCTAAGAATCCCTGTACAATCATTGCGAGTGCCTCTTGTTCTGGAATTCCGCGAGACATTAAGTAGAATAGTTTATCATTGCCAATTTTGCCTACTTTTGCTTCATGGCCAATAGTTGCAGTATCCTCATCTACCTGCACGGTTGGATAGGTATCGCTTCTTGATTTTTCATCAAGCATGTATGCATCGCATTGTACAAAGTTTTTGCAGTTCTTTGCACCTTTAACAATTTTAACAAGACCGCGATAGCTAGTGCGTCCACCACCCTGCGAAATACTTTTCGAAATAATTCTAGAAGTAGTATTTGGTGCAAGATGAATCATTTTCCCGCCAGCGTCTTGGCATTGTCCTTTGCCAGCATATGCAACGCTGACTACATCACCGCGTGCTCCTTCACCCTTAAGCATAACACATGGAAATTTCATTGTGATTTGAGAACCTATATTCCCATCGAGCCATTCAACAAATGCATTCTTATAAGCAACTGCGCGTTTCGTAACTAGATTGAAAACATTATTGCTCCAGTTTTGAATGGTAGTATATCGTATATGCGAATTTTCCATTGCGAGTAATTCAACTACTGCACTATGCAAAGAAGAAGCGGAATAGATTGGCGCGGTACACCCCTCCACGTAATGTACTTTACTTCCTTTCTCAGCAATAATCAAAGTTCTTTCAAACTGCCCGACTTTCTCTGCATTTATTCTAAAATATGCCTGCAATGGAATTTCAACATGTACGCCTTCTGGGACATAAACAAAACTGCCACCACTCCATACGGAGGTATTAAGCGCAGCGAATTTATTATCTGTAATCGGTATAACTGTTCCAAAATATTTTTTTACTATTTCAGGGTATTCTCTTAATCCAGAGTCCATATCCGTGAATATAACTCCTTGTTCTTCCCATTCTTTCTTTAAGTTATGGTACACAACTTCGCTATCATATTGTGCGCTCGCACCGCCTAAAAATTTTTTTTCTGCTTCTGGAATTCCAATCTTATCAAATGTTTTCTTTATATCATCTGGAACCATTTCCCATGCATCAACGTTCTTATCAGTTGGTCTAGCATAATAGGTAATATCATCAAAGTTAATTGGACTTAAGTCAGCACCCCACGTTGGCATTGGTTTGCTCCTAAATATTTTATAAGCTAGTAAGCGCTTTTCTAGCATCCACTCTGGTTCACCCTTTATTTTTGAAATTTGTTTTACTATTTCCTCGTTTAATCCCTTCTCAGTTTTGTAAGTATATTTGTGGTCATCACTAAAACCATACTTATAATCCTGCAGTTCTTCCAGTGCCATAAAATCAACTATATGAATATCTATGCTTAAGTTTAAAAATTTAGGCATACCTAAATTATACTGCCATGAGCAATGAGCCATGAGCTTTGGGCCAAGGTTTTATTTACATAATGAATACATAAGAAGGCCGCCGCGGGGGAACCGCTTTGCGGTGGGTCCTGCGGCTAACCTAAGAGATACTCTAGTGCTTGAGCATAAGGAGGGCATAAGACGATGTTTGAAATCAAAAACTTTACTGTTAGCATTGGGGATAAGCAGATTATCAAGGACTTAAATCTAAAAATAAAAAATGGAGAGCTCCATGCAATCATGGGGCCGAATGGCGCAGGCAAAAGTACGTTAGCGTCTTCATTACTTGGTAATCCTACATTTGATATTAGCGGTGAAATATTGCTTAATGGTGAAAATGTTTCTCATTTGCGAACAGATGAGCGTGCAAGAAAAGGCATGTTCCTAGCATTTCAAAATCCTCAAGAGATAGAAGGCGTGACAGTTGCTAATTTGTTAAGAAAAGCAAAGCTTGGAGAAGAAAAGGACAAAAGAAAAGTTTTAGATGAGATGCTGAAGATACAAAAAGAAATTGATGAAGCAACGCATAACATTGGGATATCAAAAGATTTTGCAAAGCGTGATTTAAATGTTGGTTTTTCTGGCGGGGAGAAAAAACGTAATGAAATACTACAAATGGCAGTTTTAAAACCAAAAGTGATTATACTTGATGAAATTGATTCTGGCTTAGATATAGATGCATTAAAGCATGTTGCAAAAACAATCAATGAAATGCGTTCTATAGACCGTTGCTTTTTATTAATAACACATTATAAAAGAATATTAGAATATATCATACCAGATTTTGTACATATTATGGTCGATGGAAAGATAGTAAAATCTGGAGATGCGAAATTAGCACACGAACTAGAAGAGAAAGGATACAAAGGTTTAACTGCCGTGAGCAATGGGCTTTGAGCAATGAGCAATATGAACATCGATAAAATAAAAGAAGATTTTCCTATTTTTAAAAATAATCCCACACTTGTTTATCTGGATTCTGCAGCCACCTCTCAGCGACCGCAACAAGTAATAGATGCAGTAAATGAATTTTATACTAATTATAATGCAAATGTACACCGCGGGATATACAAAATAAGTGAAGAAGCTAGCGAGAAATTTGAGAATGTAAGAACCAAGGTTCGTGATTTTATATCTGCCAAAAGCGAGCAAGAGATTATTTTCACGAAAAATACTACTGAATCCATAAATCTAGTTATGCGCGGTTGGGGAGAAAAAAATATCAAAAAAGGAGATAAAATAGTTATTTCAATAATGGAGCATCATAGTAATTTCGTGCCATGGCAGCAATTAGCAAAACAAAAAGGCGCAAAACTTGAGATAATTGACATAAATGAAGAAGGCGAACTAAAAGAATCTGATTTTGAAAAAATAAAAGGTGCAAAATTACTAGCGATCACACATGTGTCTAATGTTCTTGGAACTCTAAATAATGTAAATAAACTGTGTAAGCTTGCTCATGATGCGGGCGCAAAAGTATTAGTTGATGGCGCACAAAGTATCCCTCATATGCAAATAGACGCTAGCGCAATTGATTGCGATTTTTTTGCTTTTTCAGGTCATAAAATGCTTGGTCCAACTGGTGTAGGTATATTATACGGCAAAGAGCAAGTGCTGGAAGAGACGGATCCGTTTTTGTATGGTGGGGACATGATTTCTGAAGTACATGTGGAAGAGTCAAAATGGAACGAATTACCGTTTAAGTTTGAGTCAGGCACGCCTCCAGCTTCCAGTGTGATTGGCTTAGGAGCTGCAATAGATTATCTTGGAAAACTTGGAATGGAAAATATAAGAAAACATGAACAGATTATTACTCAATACGCACTGCAAAAAATGACAGAAATAAACGGGGTTAATATTTTTGGTCCTAAAAATCCAGAAAAGCGTGCAGGTGTTATTGCATTTACTGTTAATGGTGTTCATCCGCATGATCTTGCCTCCATCTTAGATGAATATAATGTAGCTATTAGAAGTGGTCATCATTGTGCTATGCCATTGCACGAGCGTTTAGCATTGCCAGCTAGCAGTAGAGCTAGTTTCTATATTTATAATGATAAAAAAGATGTGGATAAGCTTTGTGATGGGATTAAAGAAGCGAAAAAAATATTTAAAGTTGATTAAATGTCTTCTGAGATATATCAAGAATTCATTTTAGAATTATACAAGAACCCAATTAATTTTGGGAAAATGGAAAATGCAGATCTGCATGCTGAAAGCTTTAATCCACTATGCGGTGACAAGGTAGAAATTTTTGTTAAACTCAATGGTGAGAAAAAAGTATCAGAAGTAAAGTTCATTGGTAGTGGGTGTGCGATTAGTCAAGCATCTGCAAGCCTGCTCACAGAAGAAATAAAAGGAAAAACATTAGATGAGCTTGCAAAAATGCAAAAAGAGGATATTTTACAAATGATAAAGGTTGATCTTAGTAAAAATCCTTCGCGACTTAAGTGTGCATTGCTTAGCTTAGAGGTTTTGAAAAAATCGATTTCTAAGTAGTATTCTGGCTATATTAAGTTTCTGTATCCTCGTTCTCGCATGTAAGATTCATCTGTGGGCGCTACTAGGCTGGCTTCTAGAAGTGCTTCATAGGGAGAGCCATCGTATCTATCTAATAAGCCTTGGAGCCCGTTTTTAATAAAATCCCTTCTGGTTATTTCTCTTGGTTCTTCTTTTTTTAACTTCCAAAGCAACCATTTGGTTGCTGCTATTCTGATTTCTTTATTAGGCCATAGTTCAACAGGCATTTTTGTTAGTTCCCAAGGATAAATCCTATCAGTTCTGAACTCCATTTTTTTAGCATGTTCTAAGATTTCATCTTCAGAATAAGCATAACCAGCTTCTAGTAGTGCAGCATAGGGAGAACCATTATAGTGATTTAGCAATCCACTTAACCCATTGTTCCTGAAATCGTCAGTATTTATTTCCTTTGGATCTTTCTTTAGTCTCCAAATAAGCCATTCAATAGCTGCCACCCTAATTTCAGATTTTTTATAAAACTTATGTACGGTTTGGTTATGTTCCCAAGGATATATCTTATCAGTTCCAAATTCTCCAGTTCTAGCATGCTCCTTTATTTCATTTTCAGAGTAAGCATATCCAGCTTCTACTAACGCAGAATGCGGAGAGTTTTTGTAATGACTTATTAACAACCCACCTAATCCATTGTTAATAAAATCATCTTTGGTTATTTTTCTAACTCTCTCCAAATTTCTTTGAATCTCTTCTAAAACCTCTTGCATTCTTTTTGTATCTGTCTTTTCTTCTCTGGCAGATTTTAGAATAAGTTCGCTTAATTCTTCTCTTAATCCATCCAATCTAACAGGACTAGCTCCTAAAAATTCTAATAGTTTTTTTATTACTTTAATTCTAGTTCTTTTTTCTTTCCAATCTGCTTTATATATTATATGCCCCTCATCAAGTAATTCTTCAGTCTTTCCCTCTCTAATCATTCCTTCTACTTTCGCTGCTACTGTTTCCTTAATCTCTTTTGGAGTTAATGGTCTTTTACTTTCTAACCTTGGTTCTCTAACTCTATCACTAACAGGTTCTCCAAATTCTAGATTTTGCCTAAATACTACAGGTGCTAGTTCTTCATATCCTTTATCAGTAATCTTGTATCTCCCTATTTCAATAAAGAATAAAGCTAACCGTCGCTTAAATTCTGCTGATTTTTCTATTTGATCAGTTAGTGGCTGTTGGCTTATTGTAGTCTCACGTCCAGCGTTTCGTGTTTTGCCCACTGCCCAAGGCTCATGGCTCATTGCAGTACGTCTTGTCATACCTATAAATTGTGGTAACAAAGGAATAAAAGGTAGTATATACTCAATGCTTCTATAATTCATATCTCGAAATCATAGCAGCTAAGAAATAAATAAAAGAATACATTGCACCAAGCCTGCTTAGATCTGGTGGGCTAATTGCATAACTCCATGCTCCAAAAAGGAAGACACCAGAGTATTCTATAACCATTCCAAATACAACAGCGATTAGGAATATATTATATGATTTTGGCTTGATCGCAAAGAATATAGCTGACATTATAAAGCAATTTATAAAAAATCCTTCAATAGAATGCGAAGCAAATATCGCGTAAATAGCAAAAATAGTAACTATTGCTCCTAACGTTAAATTTCGGTTTGTATTTGGTTTTAGCATTTTATTTAATGTTATCAATGCCCAGGCAGTATCCGCCCATCCTATGAATACCCAATTCGGAACCTTTATTGCATCTAGATATTTATAATCTCCAAAACCAACGTTCATTGATTCTGCCATCCCAGCGATAAATATTACTGCAAGGATAAATTTACGTTCATCCATGTTTGAATATACGAAAAATGTAGGTACGAAGTATAATAGAAGTAGAATCTCAGGTAGCTTGTTAGCGGTATCTTGTGCGTAAAAATAAGGCACTAGAAATATAAGAAGCAGACCACCTATCGCTAAAATATTAGGGACTAAATTGTTTTTATCAGGGCTGATTGGCCTGCGGGCCAATAGCCTTGAAATTTCTAAAATTTCAAGTCGCATTATACCAATTCCAGCACAATATTTTTAATCCTCTCTGGCTAACCGCTCGCTATCAAATAAACCTGTAAAAGCCCAATTATTATTGGCTGATGGATTAAATAAATTAGAAGTGATTTTCTTCCTAAGTAAGATAGCATATCTGTGATCCAAGATTGCCCAATACCAGAATCCAAGTTTTTCTTAGCACCAATATAAAAGCGCTTACCAAAGAACATTCCAATTAAAACAATCCCAAACCATGGAAAAATAGGAAAGTAGTCTAATGTATAAAATCCTTTGAAAGACAGACCAAGCCAAAATAATAAATTAGTATCTACTGTTAACTCACTAAATTGCAGGCCAATAATAACTGTTGCAATGCCCAGCAATAAATTAATATAATAGTATCTAAGGAAAAAATACCCAAGAATAACTGATATTGCTAAGAAATGAATTATTCCAAATACTATAAACCCTTTATGCGGATAAATCCAAGTTATTAATGTGATTAACGATGCTATTCCAGCAAGAAATAATGCGCGTTTCCCAAATTTTAGGAATGGGTTCTCTATTTTATCTTTTACCCTATCATAACTCAATACCAGTGAAATACCGAATACCAAAATTAGTAAGCTAGCGGTACTTCTTTGGAAGATTAACCAAGATCCTTCGTACATCTCATTTTGCAAAATTCCAAAATAATCAAAATCAAAAAATAAATGAAAAATTACAACCATTACTATTCCGATGCCGCGTAGAAAGTCTATTTCTAGAAAGCGTTCGTTATTTATTTGCATTAATTACGCACCAACAACCATTCTAAGCACATCTCTTATGCCTGGTGCAAAACCCATTATCATAATTGCTAATGCGATAAAGTTCTTGAAATTTTCGTCTTCCTTTTCTTTCTTAAGCAGATGCGCAACTCCAAAGCTTATTGCTAACTTTACTAAATAAAATGCAAAAAATGTTCCAAATACTGCACCAATAAATCCACCAACAACGTGTTGTTCAAAATACAGCTTGCCAATCTTTGGTCCAAAAACATCAATAACATAAAAAGTTGCAGCGCCGTCAAGTGCGTGTCCAGCAACAATTAATGCGTAAATCTCATTCTTTAAATATTTCCAAGCGATTATTGTTGGAATTAGAGCTAGAATCAATATTGGGATTGCATCCATAATATACTGCATAAACGGTACTAATAAAAGAAAATGGAATAGCCACAGAATTAATCCAACATGTCCAAGATATTGCGATTTTTTAATTAAGTGCAGAACTCCCATTGATATAAATAATATCGCTGCAGTAACTAAATATACTCCCGGGGTAACAGTAAGGTAACCATAGTCATAAATGTGAGAATTTATTATTGCCTCATGGATAGGTGTTATTGCCTTGAATTTATTATTATCTATTGAATCAGTTACAACACGCATTGTCGATCCTAATAAAATAAAAGGTAAAACAGCATAAACAAATTTTTTGTCAATAACTATTTTTTTGCGTTTAAAGATATCCCAAATAAAATAAAGGGCAATTATTGCAATTATCGCATATACTGCAGTATTTACTGGATTATACCCAGTTTGTGAAACTAATGGGTGAATGAAATAATCCTCTATAAAATTCCCAGTGTTGCCTACGGGTCCAGTCATATCATAATGATCAATCATAAGATTTATAATATTAGACCAATATTTCGAAAGCAATGAACATTCAAGCTAAGAAACGCCTGATAAAAAATACAACTAAAGATGCAATTGCAATTTTGCTAGCGCAAGCAGAAGAAAATACAGCTTCGCACCCTGATCGTACAAAGCGCTACATAGAAATGCTCTGGGCATTGGTAAAGAAATATAAAATTAGATTAACCAAGGATCAGAAGAAAAAATTCTGTAGGAAATGTTTATCATTTTTGATAGTTAATGGCAATGCCAAAGCTATTTTTGATGCAAAGCATAATTCATTTTACTTAAAGTGTGGAAAATGCGGAAATAAGAGGAGAATTTAACTGTGTCTTTTTTGTAGATTTAGATATCCACGCTTTCGCATGTATGATTCATTTTCTGGTCTTATTAGATCTGCTTCTAAAAGTGCTTCATAGGGGGAGCCATTATAATATTTTAGTATAGTAGCAATCCCATTATTGATAAAATCCTGTTGAATTATATCCTTTGCTTGTTTTCTAGTTTTCCAGAATAGCCACTTTATTACAGCTATTCTATTTTCTTTTTCTTCGTAAAATCCATGTGGAGCAGGGTCCATCTCCCAGGGATAAATTTTTTCAGTTTTAAATTCTCCAGTTCCTGCATGCTCTTTAATTTTATCTTCAGAATAAACATAACCCGCTTCTACTAATGCCCTATAAGCATATTCTTCGCAATGATTTAATAATCCGTTTAATCTATTATTGTTAAAATCCTTATGAGTTATCTCCCTTGGATCTTTTTTAGTTTTCCAAACTAACCATTTAGTAGCAGCTATTCTAATTTCTTTATTCGGCCATAGACCAAAAGGCATTCTCTCTAGTTCCCATGGGTATGCTTTGTTATCATTAAATATACCAATTTTAGATTGGGTTAATATTTCTTCAGTGGTATGTGCATATTCTGCGTCGACTAGTGCAGAATAAACAGAATCATTATAGTACCTTAATAATCCACCTAAATTACTTTGAAAATCAATTGTATTTATATCTGATGGTTTCTTTTTCAATTTCCAAACTACCCATTTTATTGCAGCTACCCTAATTGAATTATTTTTATAAACTTCACTTCCGACTTTTTGCATTTCCCAAGGATATATTTTATCAGTTCCAAACTTTCCAGTTCTAGCATGTTCTCTAATTTCTTCCTCAGAATAAGCGTAACCTATTTCTACTAAAACTAAATAAGGAGAGTTCCTATGGTATTTACCAGTCATACCAGAAATTCCATAAAATCTAAAATTGTTGAAACTTAGTTTTCTAATTCTTTCTAAATTACTTTTTATCTCTTCTAAAACTTCTTGCATTCTTTTTGTGTCTGTTGGTTCTTCTCTTGCAGATTTTAGAATAAGTTCACCTAATTCTTCTCTTAATTTATCCAGTCTAGCAGGACTAGCGCCTAAAAATTCTAATAGTTTTTTTATTACTGTTATTCTAGTTTGTTTATTTTTCCAATTTGATTTATAAGCTAGATGTCCTTCATCAAGTAATTCTTCAGTCTTTCCCTCTCTAATCATTCCTTCTACTCTGGCTGCTACTGTTTCCTTAATCTCTTTTGGAGTTAATGGTCTTGTGCTTTCTAACCTAGGTTCTCTTTTTCTATCGCTGACTGGTTCTCCAAATTCTAGGTTTTGTCTAATAACTTGTGGCGCTAGTTCAGTATAACCTTTACCAGTAATTTTATATCTCCCTCTTTCAATAAAGAATAAAGCTAACCAACGTTTGAATTCAGTTGATTTATCTATTTTGTCAGTTAGTGGCACTTGGCTCTTAGCTATTGGCCTTTGGCTCACTGCACATTGCCCACTGCCAATTGCCTGTCTTCTCATATCATTAATTGTGGTAACAAGGGATTAAAAAGGTAGTCTTTGCCCACTGCTCATGGCTCAGTGCTCACAACGAGGTTTAGCTCATAATCAAAATAACTTTCCTAGGGGCTAAACCTTGTTGCAAAGCAATAATTATAAACCCCTCTTCGCTTATTTTTCTCATGCAATTTTATGATTTAGTAAAAGAAGAGCTAGAATTACTAGAGAAAGAAATTGAAAGAATGGTTCCAGCAGAGCCTAAAGAAGTCTATAATATGCTCTTACCTTACATAAAGAGGGGTGGAAAGCGCATTCGCCCTATTCTAACTTTTCTATGCTGCGAAGCATTTGGCAGCGATAGTAAAAAAATAATCAAGCCAGCAGCCATTATCGAATTGTTTCATAATTTTACATTAATTCATGACGATATAGAAGATAATTCTGACATGCGAAGAGGCGAACCGACGCTTCATAAGATTTATGGTATACCAGTTGCGCTTAACTCAGGCGATGCATTTTATACATCTATTTGGCAGGAAATAATTAATTTAGAATTAAAAGAAAAGGAAAAATTACATATAGCTCAGTTATATGGAACCGCTTTTAGACGCGTAGTCGAAGGTCAAGGGATAGAGCTTAATTGGCATACAAAAAATAACTTTGATATCTCAGAAAGCGATTATATCAATATGATTAGTGGAAAAACAGCAGCGCTACTTGGCTTAGCGTGCGAAATCGGTGCTTACTTAGGCGGCGCAAATAAGAGTGATATAAATAATCTAAAATCTGCCGGTGAATATCTTGGGTTTTCTTTTCAAATCAAAGATGATGTTTTGAATCTTATTGGGGATTTTGAAAAGTATAAAAAAGAGATTGGAGGCGACATCTCAGAAGGCAAGCGAACACTTATGATAATATATGCATTAAAAAATGCAAATGAACAAGAAAAACAGTTTATAAAGAAAATTCTATCCTCTCATTCTAAAAATCAAGATGATTTAAAAAAGGTCATATCAATACTCAAAAGTATTGGTGCGATTGATTATGCAAATAAAAAAGCAGAGGAATTTAAATCAAAGGCATTTAAGATATTAGAAGGTTTAAAAGATTCTGAAGCAAAAAAAGCATTAAACCAACTTGCAGAATATGTAATTAATCGCGAAGGATAAGTAATTTAAATATTGTGTGGGGAATATGTGTATGTTCAAGGCGGCAAGGTGTATATTTTATCTTTTACTTTTATCCTATTTTAGTTTTGCTGCTTTTGATGCTAAAAACTTTTTGTATGACAAAGAAAATGCAACTAGACTAAATGCAAGCAGCTTTACCTTGGATAATATTAATTATTCTATAGTCCAATTAGATGGAAAACCCCTCTTCCTTCTAAAAAATGGAGAGCCATTGCAGACTGAAAACGACATAAAAAGTGTTCTTGGTGCGTATTATAAGCAAACAACATATCCTTCAACAGAGGAGTTGGCATCTTTAAAACAGGCAATTTTAGATTATAATCTTAGTAGAAATGATGGTGGAAGATTTCTTGGCAAAGAAGAATATGCTTGTAGACAAATTTTACTTTTAAATGGGATCAAATATGGTTCAGGGTATATATATTGTGATAGTGATGAAGGTTGTTATAAAGTAGCGCTAGTCTTATATTCAGCGAGTTATGCAAAAGGCATTAAAAAAACAATAAGCTTTGAAGATACGATTGCTTTAATAAAAGAATATGGAAAGGCAAGCGATGAAACAGATAAACTAGTTAGAAATGCGTTATCTTTAATGGAAAACATAAACGATGAAAACTTGGCATCCTCATTAACCGAACTAAAATCAATTGTCCCTCAATTAAGAACGCATAAATCTACCTTAGAAAATACAAGAGTCAGAACACCAACTACTGACCCTGCAGAAGTTCAGAGATGTATTGATGAAAAGTGTTTTGCGATGTGCCCAGACATATCTTTTAATGGTAGTCAACTTAATCTTTTAGAAAACAATGCGAATTCAATTTTAAGCAAATCTGCACCTTATGTAAATCACAAATCTATAAGTTTTGAGGTGTACAACCACACAGTTTCCAGATTCTTGTTTAGGACCTCTGAAACAAAGGCAATCCAGTTTTCTTCATTATTTGATCCATTATCAGTAAGTGCAGGTGAAGTTTCTGCAGATACATCTGCTGCATTAAACAGTGTTTCCAATGAATCCTTAAGAATAAACCTAAATAAAATAAATGACCTTACAAATAAAATAAACAATAGTATTGAACTTCGCAATTTTTCAACAATCGAGCAGGATCTTGCAGACTATGAAGAGGCTATTTCTGAAACCAAACTTTTAATTCCAAAGGTATTACAACTGTACAACCAATCTTTAAGTACAAAGAGTACTGCCAATGCAATAATCTTCCTTCTAGATACAAAAGATTTGAGTAGCAAAGATAGAAAAAGACTAGATGAATTGAAAAATGTTAGTAATAATTTAGATGCAAGTTTTTCAAAAGGGCTAACAGATAATGAGCTGCAGCAGCTTTCAGCTTCATATTCAAATGTTTCACAGCAGGCAAGTGAATTGTTAAAGATACAAAAAGAGGGTTTATTCCAATTAGCAAGCTCTAAATTCAGGTCATTCGCAAGACGCATAAATAGCGGTTTAGCAAGCCTTGTATCTCTGACTAAATTGACTTCACTAAGTGATTTCGCATCTAACAAGCTATTTTCTTTTGGAGGCGTAGCAGCTATTACATTCTTATCTCTAGCAGCCCTATCTTTATTTGTTTTCTTTGGTATCTTTGCAAAATTCAGACTAGCAACTGGTTTAGTAAAATTTGTATTATTAGGCGGATATGGAATATTTATTATTGGCCTTTTAATATTCTCTGTCTTTTTATATGTATTCTTAACTAAAACTGCATCAGCAGCTGATATTGAAGAGTTTATATATGATATTAATACTAAAAAGTCCTCTGCAATTGCTCTAGAATTGCAGGGTGTTAATTATGATGCTGCCAACAATATGAAATCCTGCGCCAACATGATTGCAGATAGTTTACGTGCTAATAATAAGTCTGTGCTTATCTATGAGCTTGGTGATACGTGTACTGTTAAGTCTTCCTCTGCTGACATAGTAAAAGATAAATCAGATTGCAAGATTGAGCTTAAGAATACTACCTCGTTTGTGCTTGCTTATTCTGCAGTTCCAGAAAAACCTGCTCTTTCAACTATATATGATACTAAAGCATTTTTGCATGGTGACAGTGCTTATTATAAATCCTGCACCATATCAACATTGTTTAAATAAGGGAGACATATGAAAAATACTGTAACTATTTTACTAGTAGTACTGGCATTAGTGGCTGCTTATCTGATTCTTGCAAACCCCTCAAAATCCATACAAGCTGATGACAATAAAATTAATGATACTATTAATAAAACTGATAACAGTGATGGTTCAGTAGAACCAGATGTATTCGCTGAAGGGCTATTAGCATCTAGTGATGTTTTTATAATTCAAGATCTTCGGGATGTTAATAGTGATGTAATTAGAAAAAATATTCAGCAATGCGGCATTGATTTTGCGGGTAGTACAGGTTTGGTAGGAAAGAACATAACCATTTTTGCTTTAGAAGGTAGTGAATGCACAACATTAGATGGTGTTGTTGATCTTAATAGCTGTCTAAATAAAATAAATGCTGCAACAAACCCAATTATCAATATAAAACAAGGAAACCAAAGTAAATTCTATAAAACCAAACTAGAGGTTGGCATTAGCGAGGGGTATGCGCCTAATTCGTGTAATATAAATATAAAATTACCTGAGCCTACCCCACAGCCAGAACCTGTGCCCACTTCTCAGCCAAATAATCAAACAAATTCATCTTAGTTCTTCTTATATCTTAAAAATCCTGTGATGCATCACAAGCTTTTTAAGAACCTCACTTGGTTCGGTATCTTAAAAATGCACCAATCCCTCCAAATCCATTTAGTAGTTGCAACCCTTCACTAGTATTTGTTGATATAATTTCAACCTCAATATTGTGTGCTCTAGCTAATTCTACAATTTCTTCCAATAGTTCTGTTTCTTTTTCTAGTTTCATTTCACTTCCGCATTTGCATGAAATCCTGTCTTGTGCTTTTTCTTTTGTTAATTTATCCTGTTTTGCACCGCAAGCGTTGCATGAGTATGTAGCTTTTTTGTATTCTAATCCCTCAGATATCAATACCTTGTCTGCTTGATTATTTTCTATTGCATCTCTAACTTGTTTTTCTCCATATGTTGCTAGCCTATCATTTACTATTTCCCTAATAAAGTTTTCAATAAGTTTTTTCTCTTTTATTGTCTCTTGTTCTGCGAGTATATCTGTGCTTTTTGTGAGGACCTCGCTTACACCATATTCGTCAGTGTACCCAGTATCAACCACCCCTAAAACTTTTATTTGATAATTGAAAGGCTTCATTTTCATAAAAAATTCCTTGGTAGGCCCTGGTCCACCAACGATAACGCCTTTTGTTTTTCCAACAAAAAATTCATCCATATTTTCTCCAACTTTTTTATAATAATATTCTATGCTTTCTTCTATGAGGCGTTGGTATCTCCTAGCTGATTGTCCACCCACCTTAATTTTTGCATGCGCCATTGAAGTAACTTTTTTAAGTATATCAACCTGTGTGCCTCTAAGAATTGCAAGCGTTGCCTCTCTTCCATCTAATACTACTATACCGTATGTATCAGTATTTTCAATCATTTTTTGCAATGGTTCTAAAAAGAATTTGCTATCGCAGCGGTATGTTCCAATACCTAATTTGAATGGCGGTTCTATTGCGAATATGTCTATATCTGTTTTTGAAGGATTATCGCTTATATTGCCGCAGAAAACAGCTAAGCCATTTGGCGGTGTTTGTTTGTATATTTTGAAATGCTGTAGGATGCGCTCTAGCGCGCCAATAACATTTGTCCTAGTGCTTTTGGATTTTATATTGCTTGCCTGATTCATTTCTTCTCTTAAGCGGTTCGACATATCATGCAAGGGTGAGCCTGAGTTTATGTATGCAGATATTAATTCTGTTCCGCTTCCTCGAAATTCACCCAAGCGTTTAAGTGCTTTCTTGAATTCGTAGAGTTGCTGACTTTCGGCCATAAGATCAACTATTTTCTAGTCCCTAGAAATTTCTCATATTCTTTATGATCCCCAATAAAATAGAATCTTCTAATTTTTGACTTTTCGTCTGATGTAAATAAAACTCGATACTGATTTATTTCATCTACAAAGAAATCCAAACCATGCTTTTCATGTCTGAAAGCAAAGCTAGGAAAAGTTTCATATTTGTCTAGTCTTTTCTTAAATCGATTTTGAATATCTAGGGGAACATTTCTGAAATATGATCTCCAGTCATTTTCGAATTCCAAGTTATACATTAGACCTACTCATTTACCGAATTCAGCTAGGAATTCTTCCTTAGAAAAAGTTTTTCTTTTGCCTTCCTTTACCTCCTTATCCAATCGCTTTAGTTTCTCTATTGCTCGCTTATCAGTTATAGGTTTTACATTTAGCTCTTCATGAATATCCTCTTCAATGTTGTTTACAATGTCTCGGTATTTTAGCAATTTTTCATATTCTTCTTTAGAAATTTGAACGTATTCCATAATTCCACCTAGTTATCTTATTCCTTTGTTTATTTATAAATGTTATAGGTTAATTAGACCTCTTTGAATCTTGCTTGGCCATAGCGGCGCATATGTGCTTCATCTGCTGGAGTGACAAGACCTGCTTCTAGAAGCGCTTCATAAGGAGAATCTTTGTAATGATGAGTTAACAATCCGCCTAATCCATTATTTTTAAAATCACCCAATATTATCTCTCTTGAATTTTTATTTAATTTCCATATGACCCATCTAGTTGCGGCAGTTCTCATGTCTATACTTTCCCAAAAGTAATTTCCAACGCTTTTCATCTCCCATTTATATATTCTTTCAGTTCCAAATTGCATAGTTCTTGCATGTTCTTTAATCTCATCTTCAGAATATGCGTAACCTGCTTCTACCAGAGCATTATAGTGAGAATCTTTATGATATTTTTTAAGTACTCTAACTAAACCACTATTATTAAAAAGGTCATAACTACTATCCTTAGGTTCAATGCTAGTTATCTCTAGGAGTTTTCTTATTACAACAATACGTACCTCTTTTTTTTCCCAATCTACTTCATTAGCACGATCAATGTACCCTTTATCATATAATTCTTCAGCTTTTCCTTCTTCTAGCATTTTTTTAATGTGCCTTTTTATTCTTTCCTTAATCTTGCTATCTGTTAAAACTCCCACTACCGTAATTACATAATTATCCCTATACGAATCAGTAGGGTTTATACCTAAATATTCTCTTGCATTCTCCATATATCGATTTCTTATAATTTCCGCTAGCTCATCACAACCTTTCTTGGTAATACAAAAATATCCTCGCTTAATAAAAAACAAGGCTAGCCAACGTTTGAATTCTGTTTCTACGGTTCTTGAAGAGTTAATTGACCTTTCTTCTGGTTCTGGTTTATGATTGGCTAAACCACCCTGAATTAGTCTTAAATGTGGGGCTCTAATACGTCTTGTTTCGTGTTCTCTACCAAATACTACTGTTACTGAAGCTTTATGCATGATGAAGTTGTGGTAACAAGGGATTAAGAAGGTAGGCATTGGCTCAATGCCCAAAGCTCATGGCAGTAACTATTCCAATACCTCAACAGCATCAACTATTCCATCTCCATTCTCATCAAAACCTTCGACGACTTTTGCGATTGCCTTGGGATTATGCATGTTTCCTGATTCTACTTCCTTCATCTTTTTAATTATCGCAAATATTGCAGCACGCGTGCCATGATGATTCAATCCACCAACAACCATTATTCGCTTATTTTTTGCAAATGGATTTGGCAATAGCTCTATAACACCAATGTTCCCACTATATCTTTTCTTGGAAAATTTACTATAAATTTCAAATGTTGCTTTATCAAAGCGCAATGGCAATGTATCATTTATTTCCGCAGTTAGCATGTTTACCTTTGGTCCACCAGCTATTATCAGATTCTGTTTTTTATCAGCTTCACTTAGTTGTGTGTCAAGTACATAAAGTGGAAAAGAAAATGTTGCATAGCTTCCCAGTAGCATTGCCAACTCTAAAATTGGAAATTCGCTTGCACGTGCGCGATATTTTCCATGTGGGTCAGGAGAACCAACAATAAATTTTCCATTGAATGCTCCATCATCAATAAATTGAGTGAATATTTTTGGGACTGAGATTTGTGAATGTGTATAGTGCTTCCAATTATTACTTATCACTAATGCAATACTCTCAGAGCTAGCAATAAATTTTTTTGCCACCCCTCCTTTTTTCTCTTCATAATCAGTGAACTTCACTAACCTTGCCTTTTGTAGCAGCTTTATATGGTAATAGAGCGCCTGTTCCTCCATACCAAGTGCTCGCGCAATCTCTGCTGCGTACATGGGCTGCTTTGTTAACATCCTTAGTATCTGTAATCTTTCTTCGGATAATGCAGCAATCTTTTGGTTATCTATTTCCATACAGCTAAGGGCTTCCCCATTTTCATTTACTAGTCTCATGTTACCACCTAAAATATTTTTTTAGTAGTTATAAAAATTTTTTTACATAGGTTTTATAAAGGTTTTGTTTCTAAGTTTTTATCTTCCATGAGGAGGACATAGAACGGCCGACGTGGCATGCAGAATATATAAGACCACGTCCCTATAGAGAACATAAGTAGTACGACGTCTATATAAGAATGAGAAAACAGGGGTAGAACATAGCATGTGTGGAATTATAGGTTTACTAAAATTAAATGAAAGCGATTCAGGTATACACGATATTGTGGAAGGCCTAAAGAGGCTAGAATATCGCGGGTATGATAGCTGGGGTTATGCATCAATCAATAGCTCAGGGATAGTAATGGAAAAGAAAATAGGCAGGATAACTAAAGCAACATTTAATCATCCTGCTAGTATTATTATAGGGCATACAAGATGGGCAACTCATGGAAATGTAACCGAGGCAAACGCCCACCCGCATCTTGATTGCAATAATCAGATCGCTATAGTACACAATGGGATAATTGAAAACTACTTAGAACTTCGTGAGCAGCTCATTAAGGAAGGCCACACTTTCAAATCACAAACTGACAGTGAGGTTGTTACACATCTTTTCGAAAAATTACAAGGCGATCTATTCGAACGTGCAAAACAAATCGCGCCAATGTTAAGAGGTTCCTTTTCTCTTGTTATCATGGATGCAAGATATAGCGATCAGCTTGTGGCAATTAAGAACGAGAGCCCGTTAGCCATTGGCATTGCAGAAAAAGAAGCTATATTTGCAAGCGATCCTCTTGCATTTATTGATCAAACAGATGATGCAATATTTTTGACAGAAGGGGATATTGCTTTAGCAAAAAAATCTGGTAATAAAATAACGTTTGAATTTTTTAACTACCTTACTAATAATTCTGTTACCAAGCAATCAACTAAATTAGATTGGAAAAACCAGAAGATCGAGCTTGGAGAATATAAACATTATATGCTAAAAGAGATAGTTGAGCAACCTGTAGTAATGCGTCAAGGAATGAATCTAGACTCAGCACAGGATTTGGCAAATGAGATGCATAATAAGAAAGTAATTGCGATAGGTTGTGGAACAGCGAGACATTCTGCAGTTATTGGTAAACATATTCTAAATAAGATCGCTAAATTCCCGCTCGAAGTTATGATGGCGCATGAGTTTTCTTATTTTGTTGATGAGATTGACAAAGATACTGTAATATTGGCAGTTTCTCAAAGCGGTGAAACTGCAGATGTCATGGAGTGCGTTCGCAAGGCAAAGAAGCGCGGATTGAAAATAATAAGTATAGTGAATGTACCTTCCTCTTCTTTAGCAAGAGACAGTAATAAGGTATTCTATACAAACTGTGGACCTGAAATAGCGGTTGCATCTACTAAAGCATTTAGCAATCAGATCTTGGCATTTTATTTAATTGCGTTTGCACTCTCTGGCGAAATTAAAAAACAAAAAATAGAATCAGTTATTGGTATGCTCGATAAAAATATATCCTATTTTGATCTAAAAGCACGAGAAATTGCAGAATATCTAAAGAATAAAGTTCATGTTTATATTCTTGGTAAAGGAGTAAACTTTCCTATTGCATTAGAAGGTGCGCTTAAACTTAAAGAGATCAGTTATATTCATGCAGAAGGCATGCCATCAGGCGAGCTTAAACATGGTACGCTTGCATTAATAGAACACGGGGTACCAGTTATTTTAATTTGCCCAACAGATTATACCTACCATGATAGCATAAGCAATGGATTGGAAACAAAGGCTCGCGGAGCGTATCTAATTGGTATAAGCGATAAGCCACATCCTTCGTTTAACATGTGGATTCAGCTTCCGGAGCTTAGCAAAGAAGACGAGATTCTTTATCCATTGCTTGAAACCATTCCATTACAACTTATTGCTTATTATACTGCGCTTGCGCTCGGAAGAGATGTAGATAAACCAAGAAATTTGGCGAAATCCGTGACTGTTAAGTAAAGTCGAATAAAATGGTAAAATGAAAGAATTTAAAATTGAGGTTACCTGAAATATATATGTGGTATAGATGATGCTTGGTTTACGTTCATGGAATTTAACAAGAAGACAAGAAAGTGCTGAAGCCATTGTAAGAAAAGCATTACCTTCTGGTTTTAAGGTAATGGTAGAACCAATTGCAGTTGCAATAGCCCGTTATGGTTTTGGGCCGACTTTAATATCTCATGACTTATATTACAGAAGTCGTCCTTCTAGTCACTGGGCTTCAAAACCACATGACGAAATTGTTGGTGCGGATCTTAATATAAAAAATGAAGCTGGAAAAACTGTTTTACAGGTACGGGTTTGGAAAGATTCGCGGCCGATAATACGGTACGATAGCGAATTAGAATTGCAACTTGCTAAAAATTTAGCTCGTGTTTTAAGACGTGAGGGACTTTACGTTCGGAAACTTGAACCAATCCAAGGTACAAATGATGTAACGGAACCAACACCTGCAGCAGCTTGTGCATATGCATAAATTTTCTTGTTCTGGTTTACTACACATAAACCATCCCGAGAACTTCGTTCTCGATCTCTCCAAATTCCTAGAATTTGAAGATCTTGCATAAAAGAATAAATCCACTTGACCTAATTTTTATACCCTACTCAAAACAAGAGGTACTAAGAAGCCCGTAGTAAGATTTATAAGACCTGTCTTACTAATAAGATTTGGTGATTATATGAGCGAGATGCTTGAGATGGGAACAGTAAGTGCAAGAGGGCAGATAGCCATACCTGTAGATATCCGCAAGGAAATGGGTTTGGAGGAAGGAGCCAGAGTGTTTTTCTTTTTAGAAGAGGATACACTGCTTATCAAAAAAGTAAGTGTACAGACATGGAAGCAGGTTACCCAACCATTACGAGAAGCTAAAAAGAAGATTAACGAAACAGAGGTAGATAAACTAATCCACGAGATGCGAAAGAAATGAACGTTGTTTTGGACACCAACGTTCTCATATCCGGAACGTTTTGGGAAGGTGAAGCCTATCAGATCATGCAATTAATCGAGCAGAAGAGGATAGGATGCTTTCTCTCTAAGGATATTTTGGAAGAATACAACAAAGTTATGCATAGCGAAGAGATTATTGAAAAAATAGAAGAAAAGCATTTGGCAATAAAATCAGTAATTATCAAATTATTAGAAAGCTGTGAAATAGTTGATCCAAAACGGAAAATTGATTTTGTTAAGGATGATCCAGATGATAACAAAGTTTTGGAGTGCGCGATAGAAGCGAAAGCTGATTATATTATTACGTACGATGCCGCGCACCTGCTGAAGCTAAGGGAATTTGAAGGAATAAAAATTATTTCTCCAACCGAATTTTTGCGAATTTTATCGGTCTTAAAAGAAGATCGCTCCAGCCAATAATCATCTTCTAAATAATCTCCTAACTACAAAGAAGTATAATATCGCTAGTAATAATAACCCGCCAATCGCAGGCACAGCCATATCAACCAATGGATTCGGCACCTTAATATCTAATTGCACACTTGTATCCTCAAATCCAGTCTTAGTTATATTCCCAGAGAATTTTCCTTCCTTTGTAATATTTAATGTTATATTCCCAGTGGCAATCTCTTCCTTACCCTCGTATATAATCTTAAACTCTTCTACTGGGGAATTATCATCACCATCATTTACAGATATTACAAATAATTTATTTGCATTAACACTTTTTGGCGCAGTTACAATGAGTTTTGATTTTGGTATACTAGGATTTTTTAGTAATATTGTAGAGTAATAAGGCTCGCTTTCCTCGCCACCAGCATCGCTTACTTTGCAAAATATGCGATTTGGCCCAGCACGCATTTCAGAAGGATCTAACTTAAGTTTCCATTCATCCCCGCTTACGCTTGCTGATTTCCATGGTCCATCATTGCCAATGCGTACACTAACACTTGGAGAGCCGCTATTAGATAATGCAATGCCCTTTAACCTTACCTCTTTTTGACCAACTGTTGATTTTTCTTCTGGCTCGTTTATCGTACAACCTCTTTCAGTTTTTATACTGTATACAATTCCATTTCTTGATCCTACAATTATTTTATCCACGCTAATTGCGGGGCTTGCAACCCAGTCTCCTGCTAAGAATCTCCATAATATTTTCCCTGTATTTTTTTCTACGGCATAAAGCTTTCCATCACTACTACCAACAAATAAAGCATCTCTACCAGCAAAACTCCCGCTTATTGGCATGGTTTGAACAGCCTGATCTGTTTTTGCCTTCCATTGTAAATATCCATTTGATATTGCGTAAACATATCCATCATTGCTTCCTACGTATACGGTGCTTCCTTCTATATATGGTGTGCTTGCAACCCATCCATCGGTTTCATACCTCCAAAGTAAATTCCCGTCATCTAAATCAAATGCGTATATAGCATTATCCAGTGCCCCTATATATATCACAGAACCCTCTACTATTGGTTTAGAAGTCCAAAATTCAGCAACCTTTTTTCGCCAGGCTACTTGTTTATTTGTATTTAAGACGATAAGTTCATCACCTGCACCGAAAACTATCTTAGAACCGCTTACAGTTGGACTTGTGTACGTCTTTGAAGATGTTGCGTTAAAAAATGAAGAAACATTATTCTCTTCTAATGTAAAAACTCCTCCATCTGTTGTTAGATATATCTTGTTTGTGGCACTATCAATTCCGTATATTGTAGTTACTTTTGAATTAATCGAGGGTATGTTTAATTGTGATTCAACTGTGCCGTCCTGCTTTATTTTTGCTATTGTACCGTTGTTATTTGCAACAATTATATTACTTTGAAACAGAATAGGTTGTAATACAAATTTTCCAATTGCCCGCTTCCATAGCATTTTTCCTGTATTCAATGATACTGCATGTAGAATGCCATCTTGTGATGCAATAAATATTTTATTACCTGATACTATTGGTTTTAATGAAATCCCTGCGTCTGCATGATACTCCCATTCAACCTCTGCAAAGGCTGCGGATATAAATAAAATTAGGATAAAAGCTGTGAGTATTGTTTTTTGCATGAGATTAACTAGTAAATAATATTTAAATATTGTTGCCCTGAGCCATGGGCCCATTGCTGACTGCTCACAGCTCATGGCAGTAAAGGTTCATGTTTTCCTTCTTTCATTTCTTTTATAACCAACTTGGCATCTTTTCCGTTAACAGTAACGCCCATGCTTACGCAAGTACCCAGTATTTCATTAACAACTGATTTTGTGTCTTTGCCTAGCGAGTTGCTCTTTTGTTTTGCGATTTTTATAATTTTTTCTAATTCAATATTCCCTGCCTTTGCATCTTTACTAGCTGCTCCCTTTGCTATCCCAGCTTCTTTTTTGATTATCTCAGCTGTTGGTGGAGTGCCAATTTCAATTTTGAATTCCTTTGTTTTGGTATTTACTATTACTTTTACTGGTACTTTCATACCAGAGAATGAGCTTGTTGCCTCGTTTATTTTCGCAACTACCTGACCCGCATTTACACCTAATGGTCCAAGTGCCGGTCCTAAAGGTGGGCCAGATGTTGCTTTACCGCCATCTACAATTGCATCAATAGTTTTATCCATAAATTCACCTGTTAAATAATTAGTTGATACTAGTATATTATATTCGATTTTTAAAGTTAATTATTGCTCATTTTTAAACCATTGCTTCATTCTCTGAATTGTTAGCTCTTGCCTTAGCCTTACATCTGGCCCACGGCCGATTGGAGAGACATCGAAATAGCAGTTATCAATGATTGTTTGTAACTCGCTTTCGGTTAATCGCTCTGGCACACTTAAATCTATTCCAGCATCTCTAATAAAAGAAGCTTCTTGCAAGTCCGAGATATTATTAAATACTGGCTTTCTTTGGTTTTTAATTGTAACAGCGCCATCAACGTGCGCATCGTATTTTAATATGTCCCAGAGCATTGCAGATATGTATTTTTCTCTTTGATAATTAAAAGACCTATCTATTGATTCGCTTCTAGCCCAACTTAGCAATCTGTCTGCTAATTGCTCAGTAAGCACTATTACCTCTCTCTTTGCATCTTCTGATAGTTTTACAAAATATTTTGCCCTTCTTAGTGTTACTTCAGCAACTCCCCGTTCTATTACCCCTTCCATTGATAGATACTCCTCTAATGTTCTTTGATATGAAAGCATGTATTGGATTTGTAATAATTCCTGTCTTTCTTGAGGCGCCAAATCATCAAATATTTCATGTAATAATCGATCTGCTTCTGTTTCACTTCCTCCTAACTTTCTTGTTGCCCTAGTTCTATCAAGTGGTTGTTCTGTATCTATATCCTCGTGGCCTACATCAGGTTCCTTTGTTTTCTTTTCTTCAGGTTTTATGTTTGTAATCATGCGTATTACTGCGTATCCTGCAGCAATAATGCCAACAAATAGTAAATGGTACCAACTTAGCCCATTTTCATCTTTTTTCTCTGCCTTTTTTGGTTTTGTAGTTGCTTCAAAGAATTTTTTCCCATATCTTCTTTCTGCATCAGGATTAGTTCTTACTTCTAGGGTTGCATCTGCTATCCGTTCAAGATTGGTAGCGCCTGCAGGCGTGCCACGTGAAAATGAGTACGCATTTACAATTGGGCCTACATACTCATTTTCTTTTAGACATAATCCTAGTTCATGAAGGAATTGTTTAGCATTAGGGTCATTACTCTTTTTTTCAATCTGCTCTAATGCCCTATTTACTCTATGTTTGCTTGAACTTGCAATACCATCTGCATAAATATCAACTATTTTCTTTGCTTCGCCTTCGCATCTTGGTTTATTTGGGTCTTCAGCTATTGGTTCTCCTAAATCTATTAGTTGTATAAGTTCTTGTGCAGGTGCCCTAGATTTGAAATAATGAGCAGTTCCTATTCCTATGGCACTAGCTAATAATGCAGCTGCACCGAATGCCAGGACAGCACCAGCTCTACGGTGTCGTGTTTGCTGTTGCGGAGGGCTAAGATTAATTCTAATCATATTCACAACCTACTACCTTTTTCTGGTCAATTCACAACCGAGGAAGTCATCTCTTTGGTTATGAATAGACTGATCCGACTTTTTTTGGAGGTTCAGTATAGTATATATTGTGGTAAAAAGAGTTTAAAAGCTTATGTTTTATCCCCATCCCTCTATTTTCATCTTATCAGGCTGAGCGCCCTTGCCTAATGCGTGCTCTTTAATAGTTTTAACAAATTCCACTGGCCCGCAGAAAAACCACATCCTTTCATTAGACTTAGTTACGTATTTTTCAACCATCTCACTGCTTATTCTTCCAAGTTCTCCTTGCCAATGTGCAGGCGTCTCTTGGGTAAGCGTAAACACTACTTTAATATTTTTATTCTCTGCCTGAAGTTTCTTTAATTCATTATAATATATTATAGAGTCTTCTGTTTTGTTAGTATATAATACTATAAATTCGCCATCTATTTTATTCTCATTAATGTAGCGGAGCATGCTCATCATAGGTGCAATTCCTGTGCCAGCAGCAATAAACACGCATTCTTTTTGCCCTTGGTATACGAAATGGCCAAATGGCCCAGCCAATCCGATCTCAGCACCAATAGATAGTTTATCAAGTGCGCTAGTAAATTTTCCATCTTGTAATATCTTTATACAGAATTCCAACTGAGCACTGCTTGGGCCGGATGCAATAGAAAACTGCCTAAAAATAGAAAAGTTTCCATTTTCAAGTAAGTAAAGGTTTACAAACTGTCCGGGTTTAAACTGTACGTTATGGCCATTGGTACTCTCTAAAGTAAATATCTTTACATTTGTACCATCATTTCTAACACTAGAAATCTTATATTTTTTTATCTCCATCTATGTCCTCCTCCTTGTTTCTCATTTTTATAAAGCAGTCGTTCTACTTATGTTTTCTATGGTGACGCAGTCTTATGGTTTCGTATACTGCGTCGGCAATTTAATGACTTTCTGTGGAAAGATTTTTAAGCGATTGCTGTATATCACTTTTATGGAATTACCCCCATTAGGTGTAGACGAAAATCTACCAATAATAAAGAAAAATAGGCTATCTACTGGCATTAAGGATTTAGATATAATCCTAGAAGGCGGTTATCTTAATCCAGGTAATGTTTTGGTTTTAGGCCCCAGTTGTACAGAGAAAACAGCATTAGCTTACCATTTTGCAGCAGCAGGTCTAAAATCAAAGAACGAGCACATCCTATTTATAACTTCAGATTTGACTCCATCCGCCATTAAAGAAAAAGCATCTTCAATAGATCTTGATCTAAATGGAGAAATAAGTTTCGTTGATTGTTATTCACAAACAATAGGTAGTCCTTCCAAAGAGCCAAACGTTACTAGTGTTTCTGGACCGCAAGCACTTGAGGACATGTCATTTAACATAGGAGATATCATAAATAAAACTGCAGGAAAAAAACTACGCGTTATATTCAGCTCGCTCTCGACATTATTACTTTATAATCCAAAAGATTCCATGCTTAAATTTTTACAAGTAGTAAGCGGTAGGCTGCGCAATGCTGGAGCAACTGTTTTATTCTTAGTTGAAGAAGGGGTGCACGATAAGCAATTACTAGGCATGGTTGAACATATGATCGATGAAAAATACATAATAGTCGATAAAGGAGGATCCTTTGAGTTGGATATTCCAGGGCAAAGTTTATTCTTACCAATTAAGCTTGGACCAAGTGGACTAATGGTATTATAACTGCTGCAATGAGCATTCAGCAATGAGCCATTAGTTTTTATTTACATATAAAACATGAAGACGGCCGACGCAGCATAGGATTATAAAAGACTGCGTCACTATAGAAAATATAAGTAAAATGACGGCTTCGTAATAAGGAGAAAATAGGGGGAGAACATAGATGGCAGAAACTAAAAGTGTTGACGATTTGCTTGCAGAGATGCGCAATAATGGAATAACTGGTGCGGTTGTTCGAAACGACGGTATTCTTATTAGTTCTACTATCTCGCTTAGCGAAAGCGGTGCGAGTACATTTGCCTCGCTTTCAAATGTATGTGATGCCTTGCTTAAAACATTAAAAGATACACAACGAGAAATAGAAATATCCGCAGGAGGGCTATTTCTTGTGCTATTACCAGTAGGAAGCTACTTATTATGTGGGGTTGTAAAAAGCAGAGACCAGAAAAAAATGTTAAAGGAATATGCAGATAAGTTGAAACAAATAGTTTAGTTTTTGGTTAGGAGTTTTTGGTTATGGGTTCTGATTACTCTAATTTACTTTCTAAATATCAATACGCAGAACTACGCATACACCACGGCAGTGAATCTGCAATAAGAATAACTAATGACGAAATAAAATCCTCTTCTGGAACATTTTATGGAATATCTGCGCGCGTGCTTGAAAGTAATTCTTGGGGGTTTGCTTCTAGTAATAATATTAATTGTGATGTTGCTGTGCTCTTAGAAAGAGCCACCAAGCTAGCAAGATTGGAAAAAGGAAATATAAAATTAAAAGAAACAAAAAGCGAGATAAAAACAATTAAAAATAAAACAAAGGAAACACCAATAGAAGAGAAACTGAATTCTTTACTTGATGCCAAAAAAGAAATCTCTGGCAAGCACGTTATAAGTACTATTATTTCTTGCAGTAGTTTTAATCTAAATAAAGAATTTCACAATCCCACTGGCAGTGAAATCGTTCAAGAACAGGATTACACCTATCTTTCTTATACTGCGATTACAAAGAGCGGAGAGCTTGTTCAACGCGGTTATGAAAATGCAGCATCAATTAAAGGATTTGATAAAATAGATCTTTATAAGATTGCGAAAATAGCAGATGAAAAAGCAGAGCGATTGCTATATGCGGTTGCACCGCCAAAAGGTAGATTCACAGTTGTTCTTGATCCAGAAATGACTGGCGTATTTAGTCATGAGGCATTGGGCCACGCAACTGAGGCAGATAGCATTATAGACCGTGAATCAATTCTTGCAGGAAAACTAAATAAAAAAATCGGTAATGAGCTAGTGAATATTATTGATGACCCAACAGCTGAAGATTTTGGTAATTACACTTATGATGATGAAGGTGTTAAGGCAGAAAAAACAGAGCTAGTTAGGAATGGAATTCTTAAAGGTTATCTAAATTCTCGCGAGACTTCTGAGCGATTAAACATTATGCCAAATGGTCACGCGCGTGCAGATAGCTTTGACGCAGTACCAATAGTGCGCATGAGCAATACCTATTTCATGCAAGGCAAGGCAAGCAGAGAAGATGTTTTTGATATCAAACATGGGATATATCTTAAAGGAATGAAAGGCGGAAGCGTAGATATTTTTAGCGGAGGGTTTATGTTTAAGGCAGAAGAGGCATATGAAATAAAAAATGGAGAGCTCGGCAAGCTATTGCGCGATGTTACGCTTAGCGGGAATATTCTAGAAACATTAAATCATGTAGAACTAGTAGGCAAAGATTTCGATACAAGTCCAGGTATTTGCGGAAAGTTTAATCAGGAAGCGCCAGTTAGCGATGGTGGCCCGCATATTCGCGTTAGCAATATGATGGTGGGGTAAAATTCAACTCACTCCTTTTCCTTCTTTGAGTTCTAAAAAAGACCAATATTTGTTTTCATATTTAGAGAGAATCTCCCTTCTTTTCTCATCAAGTTTTTCTATCTCATTAAGAATTATTTTTGCATTTTTTTCTTTCTCCTCTTTCTTCTTCTTATCTACTATGAGATCTCTAAGAAGCCAATAAACATCATATTCAAGTTTTTCCTCTTTAAGTATATCTAAAATGTTAGAGATATTCTCTTTAAGCGTTTCAGGTTTTATTCTACCTGCAAGTACCTTCAATCCATAGATCGCGGTATATCTGATGTCTATTCTTGTGGGATCATCAATTGCACTGGCAGCAGGAGATAGCACCTCAAAGAAAACCTTTATTAATTTATTAAAATCAACCTTAAACTTTTCTCTTAACTCTGGTGGGATGTGTATTAGTTTTGTTACTGGAGCATCTAGGGTAGCAACGCCTACTAAATAATGCGCTGTCTTAACTCTTATGAAAGGGTCATTATGGTCAAGCAAAAATCCCAAGTCTTTAAATTTACCTTTATCCATGAAATGATTACAAAGAGCCTCGAGTATATATTGCTTAATTTTTCCGTTAATACCATTCTTTTTTATAATCTCAATTAAATTTTTTATAATATTTTCGTATCGCTTAGTAAGTACTTCCAATTCATTTTTTGCAGCATTAGCTAGGTTAGCCTTATCTGAAATCTCAGGTTCAGAAACTTGCCTTCCTTCAGCAAATGCTTCTTTGAGCGCGCCAGTTGGGGCAGGCAGAGTTCCTTCAGCGCTGTTTGAAATTCCTTCAAGAAATTTAATTGTAGTTACTGGGTCATAGCGCCTGATATCTAAACTATCAGATTCGAAATGATGAGGATAATGGCTGTCTTCAGAGTAGTGATTATAGTAATAATAAGTGCTGCAAATTGGGCATTTTAAGAGTTTAGTAATGCTTGTCCCACAACAATCATAGTAGCTTTTCATTTCAATAACTGTTAGAAGCTTAAGAATTTTTTCCTCACTACTAAACTCTTGAGGAATATTCTTACAGATTTCGCAATCTGCAATATTTGCTTCTTTTGGCATACGGATCCCCATTATTGCTTAAATATCCTGCCTTTAACGCTATAAGTTACATCAACTATTTTACCAATGGCATCTAGGTGGTAGTTTGTTTCTGATGACTCTCTCGTAGGTGCGAATAGATCTGCCTTTAACGCACGTGAGAGTAATGCGCCTATTGAGCCCTCGTTTCTTCCAGTAGAACATGCTACTAGTATTATTGTTGGTTTACTGATAAAGTGGCCTTGTAACTGCGAAATTTCTTCTTCATCTGTGAGGTCTATTCTTCCTTCTTCTTTATCCATACCAAGTAATATTGAATCTGCTTCGCCATGTCCACCGATTATTAACGTATCTATTTTACCATATTTCTTTTCAATTGAGCTAATTTTTGAATAAAATTCATGCTCGTTTTCAGCTTCAGCTATCAATAGTTTATAATATTTTGTAAGCGCTTCTAATTTTGTTCCTTCACTATAAAATGCACCGTTGTGATCATTCTTATTAAAAACAACCAATAGTACTGGCTTTTTGTTTGCTGTTGAGCCTAAATTCTGGTGCACTTCATCCAATGTTTTTACAGTGTATCTTGCAAAGTACTCTAACCCTAGCGCGTTATGAAGCTCTTTAGCTTTTATATCACCAATGTTTGTACCTCCATAATAAAAGTTTAAGACAAATGCAGGATTTTCGTATTCTGCTTCGGTAGATTTTGCAAACTCCTTTGCTTTTTCATAATCCGCTGGCAATGATAAGATACTTTCAATATTGCTATTCAAGAATAGAGAGTTAAGCGCAAATGTTTGCCCAGTTTGTGTTCCTAAACCGCCAGCAAAGTTAAGTGTTTCAACTGTTTTGGCTGCAAACTCCTCATTCAGTATAGTTGGATTAAAATTAATATTCCTTAATATTTTTTCAAAAAACCATATAACCGTATCAGGGTTTAAGGAAGATTTTGAGAATACACTATCTACAGTTTCAAATAATTTGGTGGCAAAATCTTCAGTAAGCATCTCTGGTTTAAAATTTACATTGCTAACCGCTGCGTTTAAGTACCATAATGGTGGTTTGATAGCAACCGTTGCTTTCTTTTGTTTTTCAAATACAAGATTAACAATACTGCAGAGCCTATTAGAAAATTCCTTATTGATTGCGTTCACAAAATTTGGGCCTTTAATGACAGAATATAAAAACCCTAAAGAATCCTTTTCTTTTTGTACGTTCTTCTCAAAAATCGTATTGACAGCGTCATATAATTTCCCAGCAAAATCTTCATTAAGCATTTCTTGAGTAAGGTTCGGATTTTTTGCAGCATTACTCAACACTAAAAGTACTTCAGCGTCTAAATTTCCAGCGATTCCACTTATGAATTTGAATAAGCTTGCAAGTTTATCGACAAAGGTAGCATTAATTGTTTCAGATTCAAAGTTTTTGTTTTCCAACACTGCGGCCAAAAATTCAAATGCATAATCTGCTTTTTTATCAATCTTTTCAACTATTGGTTTGATTATATCAAGCATTTCTGGCTTGAAGTTTTGCTGTTCTAAAAGTAAGTTTAAGAATGATAATGAAACGCCTGCGTTTCTGTTTGTTTTTTCAATAATAAAATTCACAATGCCTAGCATTTCAAAATTGAAGTTTTTATTTCCTACAATTCTACGGGTGTACGCTAACGTTTCGTCAGTTTGATCTCCAGTAGAACTAAAAACAAGATTAATTGTATCACATACCTTCTTTGCATATTCCTTGGTTAGCATTTCCTGCTTAAAATTAGGGTTTCTTGCTAGTTCTGGCAATATATAAAAAGCACGGAATTTTTCTTCTCCAAGTGTTGTTAGGGTAAATTTAGTTACATTACAAACAGCATCTACAAACTGTTGGTTTATTACATCAATTTTTGTATTTGGATTTTCAAGGATTGCACCAAACAACCAAAGTGTGTTTATTATATCTTTACCAGATTTTTCAGCAAGCATTTGAAGATTATTGACAGTTGCTGGTTTTATCTCTGGATTTTTAATAATTCGCTCTATGAACCAGAAAGGTGATCTGGTTTCATGCTGCGAATTTTCAACAATAATCTTGACTAAGTTACATAGTTTATCTGATAATTCCCCTATAAACATATCTGGTGTAAAATTTTTGTTTGCAGCTAGAATCCCTAAGTAATACAAAATTGTTCCAGCATCGCGTTCTCCGGCCTTTGTAAAAACAAGATTTACATTGCTGCATAACTTTTCAGCAAATTCTTCGCTAAATGTTTCCTGCTTAAAATTCGGATTTTTAAGCACAGATCCCATATGCAATAGCGCATCTTTAGCACGATTTCCCGATTTCTCAAAGGCAAAATTAACAACCTTGTATAGCCTATCTGTGAATTCCTTGCCTAATAGTTCAGGTTTAAAATTTCTATTTTTAATAACCATTGTTAAAAGCCATAATGACCATACATCCTCAGTGCTCTTTTCAGCTATAAGTTTTATTGTTTCCAATAACTCAGGCTTAAAGTTTGAATTTTTAAGTGTGGAGTCAATATAGTTTAAGGAGTAGGATATGTAATCTTCATTCTTATTCTTTTTAGCATTGTCTATTAACATCTTCATAGCAGCTAATAGCCCAGGCTTAAAATTCTTGTTTTTTAGAATGCTGTTTAAATACAATAGGGCATATCTTTGTGTAGTGATAGCGTTAACTATTTCTGATAAGCTCCCGGTAAATTCTGCATTAATTATGTCTACCTTAAAACCTGGGTTTTCTAATAATGAATTGAAGCAAGGAAGAATATCTCTTGCAGTTTTTTCATTACTATTCACTATTAAATTGAAATTTTCAGACAATGTATTGGCAACCTGTACGTTAAGCATGTCTACAGTGAAATTAGGGTTTTTTAGTAACGCACCAACATTCCATAGTGCATAATCTAATAATCTATCAGTTTTTTCAATAACAGCTTTGATAGGTTCGATCATTTCTTTTCTAAATTTTGTGCTATTGCTAATCTGCGCAAGTTGGCCTAAGGCATAAATAACGCCATCCGGGTCTTTTTCAACAATGCCATTTATGGTTTCAAGCAGCCCAGAGTCGAAATTACTGCTTTCTATAACCTTTGCCATGTCATATGCAGCCTGATCTGTCCTTCCCTGCCCCTTCTCAACAACCAGATTAAGTATATCTAGTATTTCTGGCTTAAAATTGTTGTTCTTTAGTATTTTTTCAAAGGATTCCAAAATATAGAGTGCAGGGTATTGTGTTTGCTGTGTAGCCTTTTCAATGATTTTCTTAATTGTTTGAAGTGTTTCTGGTTTAAAATTATGGTTTTCGCATAAAGATTTGAAACAGCTTAATGAATAATCTGCCCTATTCTTAATTGCTTCTTTTAAACACCATAATCCTTCCAGAATTTTTTTATCTGATTTTTCTATTATAACAGAAACGTCATCTAGCATCTCTACCTTAAAATTCGGATGTAACATGGCTGAGTTAAAATGGGATAAAGCAAGCTCAGCGTCTTTCCCAGCCTTTTGTGATATAGCGCTGACTATCGCGCATAACTTGGTTATGAATTCTTCATTTAGCGCTTCTGGCTTAAAATTCTTGTTTTGGAGAGCAACACTTAAAAACCATATTGCGTGTTCGGGTTGTTCGCTTTTTTCCGCAAGCATTTTTATGAAATCAAGTGTGCTCAACTTAAAATTAGGATTTTTTATGATCTGGTTCATCTGGTTCAGAGAATACATAGCCCTTTGTCCGCTTTTCTCAGCAACTGTTTCTATGATCTCAATAAGCGTTGCTTTTTGCTTTGCATTCGGTGCCTTTGCAGCGATTGCATTAAGCATGTTCTTTGCGACTGCTTTGTATAAAGGCTGTAAATTCTTAACTAGTTCGTCATCAGGTGGCATAGTATCAAACTACAAACGCAGGGCTTAAGATCTCACAGTCTTAAACGCTTCCTCAATTTTTTTCAATACATCTGGATTTAGTTTATCCTTGCTATATGATCTTGCACCATCTAAGAACGCTCTTACCTCGCTTCGCGCGCTGCTGTCAAATTCTCCTTTTTTTAGCCAGATATTAATTAGCGATTCCATTGCAGCATCATCCTTCACTATTTTTTCATTGTACTCTCTTTTACCCTTGATTTTCCTGACTGCGTACATTGCCTTTTTTGGATCTTTGAAATCTGCTGTTGCTTGTGCATATTCATCAACCTGCTGTGCTGGTGCAGCGCTTGTTGCTGGGGCAGATGCCTTATCTTTGGGCCCAGTACTAACAACACCTAGCGTTTCATTAATCTTCGCTAATATTTCAGGGCTAATTTTATCTTTATCATACGCCCTAACAGTATCTAACCAAGCTTTTATGTCTTCTAATATTCTTGTGCTATATCCAACACTTGCCCCTTTTTGTAGAATTGCTATTAGCAACATCATTGTCTTTGGATCTGTTTTAAGTAGATTCTTATCAATTTTACCCCAAGCCGTTCCAGCTTCTTCAGGGCTTCTTAGCATCCAACTGCATTTCAAATAGTCCAAAATTTTCATTGTTTGCTGTATTCCAGGATGTTGGGTTTGGAACTTTATTTTTTCAAGAACCTTATAAGATGCGTCTACGACTGCATCATCCTGGTCTGTTTGTAATATCATTAATAAGGCATTTACAATATTTGGGTCATCTGCAATATCCTTGACATAACTGTAAAGAACTTCGCACGCCTGTATTCTTACGTTTGGATCTTGATTTTGAAGTTTTACTAAAGCCTGGTCTATAGGATCTCCAGCTTCTTTTGATTTTTGTTTTATTGCGTCACTTGTTGTTTTCGCATAGATGGTATCAAGTGCGGAGTTTGCATATTCTACTACTGTTTGATTTTGATCATTTAGCAAACCAATGAGCGTATCTACTACCATTTCATCGTTTTCAACACCCTGTATCCATTTAAGCTCTTCGATACCATCACATCTTTTATTTGGATCCTCATCCATCATTAATGCAAGCGCTTTTTCCATTGGCGAAGCCTCTGGGATATATTGTTCCAATGCCTTTCTGGGTTCTTCTGCAGTTTCAAGAAGATATTGCTTTAGTTCAGAAAGATCATTCGTGGTTAATTGGTCCACTGGTTTGGCAGGGTATCCCATTCCCCAAAAGCCACCATCTAAATTTGCTCTAAAAGCTGGATTTAAGTTTTCAATTCTAAATTTAAAGCTGCCTGCCTTATCTTTATATGTTCCTTCGACAAAAAAGGTGAAGCTTATTGGGTTTTCAGTATCTGCAAACCGAAGACTATCAGCAACTTCAGCTGGGTTTTTATAATCTACTTTTGTTATCTTTAATTCTACATTATTCGCCTTGCAATAATCAGTCCACTTAGAAGCTGGGAAATGTTTACTCACCATTAATTCTACGTACTGCTTGAGTATATCACGGAATTTTTCCTGTGTTGGTTTTAATGGGTCTTCACCTTTACCCTCCTCTAAAACCTTGTGAGTACCTGGTGATGCATAATGGAAATTCCATTGGGTTTGACCAGGGATCTGATAAAAAGCTATTCTCATTGGATATAAATATTTGCCTCCGTCAGGTTTAGTTACAATAGTTTCTCCGTAATAATAAACATGTTGGTACTCTACAACGCTATTATCCACGCGCTCAGTTCCAATCTCCAAGTCTTTTTTTGTCTGTTTTACCTCTATTATTTTTTCTCTTGGATAGCTATCAACCCAAAATTGTCTCATTTTCTTTTCTACTTGTTCCCATGTTGGATAATTCTCAGCCATTTTAATCCCTCCAAATTAGAAATTAGATATATCGTTAATCAATCTGCTATGATAAGTGTAATAACAATTATAAATTTATTCATAGAAGCCTTTATCATCAAAAAGGGTGATCTTATGGCAAGTGTTAGTTTTGAAGAAGATATTGAAAAGACAAAAACATATGGTGAGCGTGTTAAGCGTTTACATATTCTTGTAGATGGTAAGGAATTGCATTGGTGGGGCAGAAATGATTTGGCAGATATGCAACAACATGAAGAGAAAATGGCTCAAAACGTAAAGCGTTTATTCTCTGGTATGAGAAAGCTTACAGATGAAGAGAGAGATGCTATAGCTCAGGAAGTAATTGGAAAGATAAAATCTTGTAAAGTATAATTTGAGGTGTTTTATATGGGATGCGCAAAATGTAATTCAGGTTTTACGAGCACTACAACGAGCTGCTCTAAATGCAAGGCAAGTTATACATTATGCAATAATTGCAAGGGTTTTTGGAAAAGCTATAAATGCCCAGGTTGTGGTACACTATTCGCAAATTGGTCTGGGTTGTAGAGATAAGAGGTCGATTAAATGGGATTCTTAGATGATATAGGCAAAAGTGTTTTAGGTGGAGTTCAAAGTCAAGCAAAGAGCAGCACAGAACAGGCAGCGCGAGGCGCAACTAAAACTGCATTATCAAAAGATACTTATGCGGGATTGAATACAAAATCATTTGCAGACAAAACAAGATTTTTCAAAAAAGAAAACGGCGATTATGAAGTTTATTTTGAGGTCAAGCAAATTGGCATTGTTTCGGGAAGCGTAGTTAAAGAGCTGTTAGCAAGGCCAAAGGATATTGCAGAGGCTAAGGCAATGGAGCTTTTTGCAAGAATGAAATCTGAATTTACAAATCAAGCAGTTAACAAGGCAGTTGCTCAAAAGTTTCTTGTTGAGATTAAACATCCTGGCTAATTGAACATTTTGTGGTCCACTGCTCATTGCTCATAGCAATTATATTTATGTCCCTTCTATTTTTTCTTCTTGGTATTTTTCTTGGCATCATGTCGGGTTTAATTCCAGGTTTGCATTCTAATACGATTATTTCTATCTTTTCTTCGTTTGGTTTAGAAAGCGAACAGCTTGCATTTCTTATAATTGCTTTGTTTCCAGTGCATCTGATAATTTCTTTTATTCCATCTATATTCTTTGGAATTCCAGAACAGCAAACTGTTATTAGCATACTGCCTGGTCAGCGTCTTGTTCTTGATGGAAAAGGATTAGTTGCATTAAAGGTTGTTTTGCTAGCTTCGCTGCTTGCAGCCCTGATTTCGATTGCGTTATTTTACCCATCACTTTCTTTTTTTCAGTTTGTATATGCTACTATTAGACCATATGTAGGGTACATCCTAGTTATCTTTTCTTTAATTTTTCTTCTACGCACTAAAAATCCTGCACTTTCAGTTTTTATTTTCTTGCTTGCTGGGATGCTAGGATTTTATTCGCTAAATACAAAAATGCAGGACTCGTTCTTGCCTTTATTCTCAGGTATGTTTGCAATGGCTGCGATTTTAAATTATCAAAAATCAAAAATTCCAAGACAAAAGGATGAAAAAATAGAGCCAGATTCTAATTTATTAAAATTCATATTCTTGGGAACAATCGCAGGTATGTTTGCAGACCTGCTTCCCGGTATAAGCTCGCCTTCACAGGTTGCAATTTTTATTTCAATTTTTTTACCTGTAAATACAATAAGTTATCTAGCAACCATTTCTTCTATCTCAATGAGTAGTGCAATCTTTTCATTTGCAACTGTTGCAAGTATAAATAAATCTCGCGTTGGCGCAACAGCCTCGCTTGATAAGATCTTTAATATTGAACAGAATTTAACATTAATCCTAGTTTTATTTTTAATAGCAATTGCGATTGCTGTTGCTATTGTTTATTTATCAAGAAAATTAATTGCAAAACTAGCGAATATTGATTTTTCAAAATTTAATATCCTGCTTGCGCTTTATTTATTTATAATTATTGCTGTGCTTGATGGGGTAATTGGAATAATTATTTTCGCTTTAGCAAGCGCTTTAGGATTTTTGACAATCAAAATTGGCGTTGAAAGAACTAATCTGATGGGCGCGGTGATTGTACCGACAATATTGCTGGTTTTCAAGATTTTTCTAATCTAAATCCTCAGTAACTCGCAATATTCCTTAAATCTCCTTTCTATTTCGCTATTCGTGGCATTTGCCAATCTATTTACTGAAAAATCTTCTACTGCAAGCGAACCCATAACGTTTGCATATGCCATTGCTATCTTTAAGCCATGAGCAGTGAGCAGTGAGCCATGAGCCAAATTTTTAGCTAACGATCCAAGAAATCCACCTGCAAATGCATCACCAGCGCCAGTTGGATCAACAATTACTTCTAATGGAAATGCTGGAAATGGAATAACTTTGTTTTCGTAAAATAAAATACTACCATGCTCGCCTTTCTTTAGAATAACAATTTTTGGGCCAAAGGAATGAATCTTGCGACCGCATTTAATTAGGTTCGCTTCTTCTGTGAGCATTCTAGCCTCTACATCATTGAGAACAACGCCATCAACAGCAGCAATCGTTTTAAGTAATGCATCTCGCTCGCTCTTTATATAAAATTCAATAGTATCCATAAATGCAAGTTTTTTATTTTTCGCTTGCTTAAGTACGCTTAGTTGCTTTTCAGGTGGCATTGTTGCTAGATAAATAAACTCGCTTTGTTGCGCAGCTTCTGGTAAAACTGGTTCGAAATCAGCGAGCACATTTAATTCTGTTTTATTCGCATGGCGATGATAAAGATCAAACGAAAAAGTAGAATCAAAGAAGAATGTTTTTCCTTCTTTTTTTTGCACGCCGGTCAGATTTGCTTTTTTTGCAAGCAATTGCCAATACTCATCTGGGAAATCACTGCCAACAACGCTGCAAACATGCACTGGCGCAAAAAAGCTCGCAGCTATTGAAAAAAAACTAGCTGCACCACCCAGTACGCGTTCAACTGTTTTAAATGGCGTGCGCGTCGTATCCAATGCTATTGATCCTGCACATGTAATAGAAGTCATAGTAATAAAGATAGAAGAATTGGTTTATAAATGATTTATCGGAATTTAAATTATGTCAATCCTAATAAAATCCGCAACAGTTATAACACAAAATGCAAATCGAGAGATAATTAATGATTGTGATATTTTAATTGAAGGCAGTAGGCTGGAAGCGATAGGTAGGAGGCTACAAGCTAAAGGCCAATGGCCAAAAGCAGATGTTATTATAGACGCCCATGGTAAAATTGTATTACCAGGCCTCATAAATGCGCACACGCACATTGCAATGACCTTGTTTCGTGGATATGGCGATGGCCTGCCACTCCAGCGTTGGCTTCAAGAAAAAATATGGCCAGCTGAAGCCAAGCTAAAACCAGAGCAGGTTTATCATGGCACACTTTTAGGCTCATGCGAAATGATTCGCTCTGGGATCACTAGTTTCCTTGACATGTATATAACAGGTGTTGATGAAATAGCTAAAGCTTGCGAGGAAACTGGCATTCGTGCAAGCTTGAGCGATGCAGTAATTAATATCCCTGGGCATGATATTAATCGAGCTTCTTCTTTTGCAAAAAAATGGAAGAATAAAAGCACGTTTGTGACTCCGCATATCTCAGCTCATTCTATTTACGCGTGCACAGAAGAAATGCTTATTAAAGGGAAAGAACTTGCAGATAAAGAAAAATTAAAATTTCATATTCATTTAAGCGAAACTCGAAAAGAAATATTTGATTGTTTAAATAAAACCAAGAAATATCCAATCGAATACTTGGATTCGCTCGGCTTGTTGGATGAAAACACAATCTTAGCACATGCAAGTTGGGTAACAAAAAGAGAGATTGCGCTAGCTGGAAAAAAGAAAGCAACAATCGTTAACTGTCCGATTTCTAACCTTAAGCTTGCAACTGGTGGTATTTGCCCAGTTCGTGAATATTATCAACAAGGGGCAAATGTTTGCATTGGAACAGATGGCCCAGCAAGCAATAATTCATTAAACATGTTCGAAAGCATTAAGTTAAGCGCTTTATTACAAAAGCACCATTATTGGAAAGCCGATGTTTTACCTACACAGGCGTTTTTGGACTTCGCAACAATTAACGGAGCGAAAGCGCTTGGCATAAATGCTGGCTCGTTAGAGAAAGGAAAACTAGCGGATGTTGTTTTACTTGATGCAAATGCAGTAAATCTAAATCCAAAACATGATTTAGTTTCAAATATTGTTTATGCTGCTTCACCTGCGAATGTAACTGACGTAATAATTAATGGGAAAATTATTATGCGAGATAAGAAAATTTTGACTGTTAATGGGGAGAAAATAATCGAAAAGATAAACAAAATAAGATTCTGATTTTATTCTTATTCCCTTCTTTCTAACATCCTCAAGGCTTTATCAAGCACCTGTATTGCATCTCCACTACTATCATCAACATCCCTTTTACTTTCTGCTTCAATTGCCCTGGTTAGTTCCTCTTTCATTTTAGGAATTACGACTCCATCCTTGACAGCTTCTTTTAATGCAAAAGCAGCGTTAAATCTTGTAAATTCATCTCCTTGCTGTAATGCGTTTATAAGAATACCGAATGCGTTGTCTCTTGTTTTTTCATTTTTTAATGCTCCAACTAGTGCCTCACCAATGTTTAATTTATCATATTTGCGCAGATCACCTTCTGGCGTTTTTTCAACTGAATGGTCATGCAATAAACTATCAAGTATGTCTAATATTGGAGATATATCTATACCTTCGCCTGCAACATCTCCAAGTTCTCTTACACCCCAGCCTCTAGCCTCTCTATTCGGATGCCTCACTAACCTTTCAACATCAGTCCATTTACCATTTTTTGCATAATGCCATATTAAAGGCCAGGCTGCTTCTGGACATTTTTCTAATGCAGCCTCGATATCTTTTACAAATTGAGAAACATCTTCTTTCACTGCAAAATTAGCTATTGCGCGTGCAGCATTACTTGCTACAATATTATCCTCATCAGAAAGTGTTCTTACAAGTGCAGGTATTGCTTTTTTAATTCGCTCGCCTTTTTTTCCTTGTTCTGTTTTTTTCATGAGTTCCCAGGCACCTCCAAATCGAGTATCCTTATCTGGGCTCTGCAAATCTTTTATTAGTGGATCAATTTCAGGATCAGGTTTTTCTTCTTGTTTTGGTGCTTTAGCACTTATAGAACTTTTTGGGCCTTCAGTCATTGGTGCAGCGCATGCGGCAAAAGGAGAAACAGCTAATACAATTCGTATTCCTAAATTCGCTAGAGGATTAGAAGTTCTTGGCCTTGGTCTTAGATCGTTTATTCTAAGGTTTTTCATTATAGTACTACCCAGCAAAAGTATTTAAATATTCGTTTTTGGTCATTTTTTATAACATATTACAGAATTAATTAGCTTAGGATAACATTTTAAATCTAATTATCGAAACGTTTCGCATAGCATTAATAAAAGAGGTGCATTTATGCGGAGAATATATCTATTAGTTATCCTAATGGCATTGTTTATTGCAGGTTGTTTTCACGAACCAAAGGTAAAGGATTGTGGTACAGATGAAGTGTGTTTCCAAGAGGCCGCCAAAACATGTGGCCCTGCAAAATTTAAAAAGACACAGGAATCTGGTACAATGGAATTTTTATTAAAAGGATTTGAAGGAGATAAATGTGTTCTGAACATGAAGGTTGTTGATTCACCAGTGGCTTTACTAAAAGATAAGGAAATGAATTGTAAAATCCCAGTTGAAGAAGCAGCTAGGCTTAGTAAAGGCTCAGCAATGGACACTAGTACTATCATGGGATGGTGTAGCGGTTCTTTAATAGATTTACTGAAGAGTTTAGGAGCTGTTAGTTAATAAAATTGAGGTGATGTAAAGTGAAAAAAATATTATTAATTGCCCTGGTCTTGGCACTGTTTATTGCAGGCTGTTTCCACGAACCAAAGGTAAAGGATTGCGGTACAGATGATGCATGCTTTAAAGAAGCAATGAAAACCTGCACACCAGCAACAGCAAAGAAAACAGATAAAGGAACTTCTGTTGAAGGTTTGGTAAAAGGTTGGGAAGGAGACAAATGTGCTATAAATATGAAAATACTTGACGCACCGATTCCAATATTAAAGGATAAGGAGATGAACTGCAAGGTTCCAAAGGCAGATTTGGAAGCGTTTTCCTCTGGTAGTTCTGACCTAGGTAGCCAAAAAGCTTTAGAGATGTGCAGTGGTTCTCTGATAGATCTTATGAAGAGCTTTGGAGCAGCTGCTCAACCTAAGTAAATTCTTTTTTTCTTTTATTTTTCTTATTTTTCTATTTTTAGTGCCTCATTATTTTCGTCTAGTTTCTTCTGAACTGCAGCCCAGTTTTTAGCAGATATAAAACTATCTAAATATACCTTACCCCATTCTGCACTTTTGTCATTGTACACTTTTAGAAATTCTGTTGGGGCAATAGGATAAATTGCTGCAATCAATGCTGCAAATGTGATTCTAACTATCTGAATCCATATCCAGTGTGATTCTATTACACCCCATATCTGGCCCACATACTCACTAGCATTACCTGCTGATTGTTTTTCTTGTTTCTTGGGGCAATAGGTTCGCTTAAACTCATTCGTAAATCCTTTAATATCATCGCTTATCTTCCCTTTCTCCATATTTGCTAGTACTCTACTTATCCAGATGTGTCTAAATGCGATGTATTCAATAATAAATGCAATAACAGTTCCTACCAGCATTGATATTGCTGCGGTAGTTGGGTTAATTGTCGTGCTGTTTGTCTCTACTATCTTCTCAACATTGTATAGAAATATAGCTGTTGAAACAGAATCGATAAGTGCAAAGCTAGCATTGTATGTAGACATATTAGGTTGCAGGTCTCCTAGTATGCTAAATTTTTCCATTCCTTCTTTTTTTCGGTGTTGGAAATATCTGTATCCTGTTTTTATTAGAAACGGATGTACGTAAGCTAAACCATATCCTAATGCATCGACATCAAACAGTGCCTTGGTTAATCCTTTTCCAAGGAATGCAATACCTATCGCATATGTATACTGTATTGCTAGCTCTGTTACCTTGCTAGTTTTTGGATATTTTTTCTTAGCTTTTTCTCTGTCTTTTTCTAAAGATTCTATCCCAAGGTCCCATATTTTGTTTACAACTCTGTACTTTGCTGTAACTAAGATAGCATACCAATACTCTTTATTTATCGAGATGAAAAAATACCATTCATCCATATTTTCTCATTAACCCGAATTGCATGCTATTTTTGAAATCCTCAAGCAAATCCCTTAATCGTTGCATTGTTTTTAGCATTTCTCTGCTTTTTGTTCGTTCTCCATGTCTCTCAGCATATTCTTTCTTGTCAGTAGCCTCTTTCTTTCGCTTGTCTTTCATTTCCTCGCGTTTTCCTTTGTCGAATTCCTCTTTGCTGCTTTTGAATCTCTGCATAAGCTCGAGTTCTTCTAGTAAGCGCAGCAAGCGTGGTTTGCCTAATGGCTTTGGCAGCATCGGTCTCCAGTTCTTTATCTGTAGTTTCATGTTTTTCACCTCTTTATACCCATATTCATCCAGAACTAGCACT